>DATCTP010000428.1:0-3474 GCA_036567885.1 Anaerolineales bacterium
AGATTGAAGCGTTGGCGAAAACGGTTGAAGATAACGGCGGCATTTATTTCGTCCCGGCGTTCAGCGGATTGTTCGCGCCGTATTGGCGTTCTGATGCGCGCGGTGTAATCGTCGGCATGACGCGTTATGTAAACAAAGGTCACATTGCGCGTGCGGTGTTGGAAGCCACCGCGTATCAAACGCGCGAAGTGTTGGATGCGATGGAGAAAGACAGCGGCGTCAAACTCACTGCCTTGAAAGTGGACGGCGGCATGGTGTTCGATGAATTGCTGATGCAATTCCAAGCCGATATTTTAAATGTGCCGGTCATTCGTCCGAAAGTGGCGGAGACCACCGCATTGGGCGCGGCATACGCGGCGGGACTCGCCGTCGGCTTTTGGAAAGACTTCGATGAATTGCGCCTCAACTGGGGCAAAGATAAAGAATGGATTCCAAACATGGACTCGAATCAACGCGAGAAGTTATACTTGGGTTGGAAGAAAGCCGTGACGCGCACGTTTGATTGGATGGACTGATGAATCGAAATGAAATTCTCAATTCTCTAAAACAAAACCCCGAAGTCTCGGTGTTAATTGTAGGCGCGGGCATCAACGGCATCGGCACGTTCCGCGATCTGGCGTTGAACGGCGTGGATGTCCTGCTTGTTGACCGCGCCGATTTTTGTTCCGGCGCCAGTTCGGCTTCGTCGCACATGGCGCACGGCGGGATTCGATATTTGGAGAACGGGGAATTCCGTCTGGTGCGCGAAGCGGTGCAGGAACGCAATCGCATGATTAAAAACGCGCCGCACCTCGTCAAGCCTTTGCCGACCACCGTTCCGATGTTCAAAATTTTTTCCGGCTTACTTAATGCGCCGTTAAAATTTTTGCGTTGGCTTGATAAACCATCCGAACGCGGTTCGGTAGTGATCAAAATTGGTTTGATGTTTTACGATGCCTTTACTGGCAAACAGCGCACGGTGCCGCGCCATCAATTCCAAAATCGCAAAGCGTCGCTCGCGCGCTGGGATAAACTCAACCCGAAGATCATCCACACCGCGACGTATTATGATGGTGCGATTCTCCAGCCTGAACGTCTTGGGCTTGAATTAATTCTGGATGCGGAAGCCGACAATCCAAACGCGCGGGCGATCAACTATATGAATCTCACCGGCGGAAGTGGCGATACGCTTCTTCTCCGCGACGAGTTAACGGATACCGTTTACGAAGTGAAACCGCGTCTGGTGATTAACGCTGCCGGTCCATGGATTGATTTCGCGAATCGCAGTCTCGGACTCTCGACGCATTTCATCGGCGGGACGAAAGGTTCGCATCTTGTTCTTGATCATCCTGAACTTCGCAATGCAATTGGCGATAATGAATTCTTCTTCGAGAATAGAGATGGACGAATCGTTTTGATCTTTCCTTTATATGACCGCGTCCTGGTGGGTACATCGGATATTGAGATTGAAAACCCGGATGAAGCCAACTGCACGGAAGAAGAAGTGGATTATTTTCTGGGAATGATCGCCCGCGTTTTTCCCGCCATCAAAGTGACACGCGAAAATATTATCTATCGCTTTAGCGGAGTCCGTCCGCTGGCGGCAAGCCACGCAAAAACAACAGGTCAGATCACGCGTGACCATGAAATCCAAGTTGTAGGCGGTGATTGGACTGGACTGAATTTCCCGGTTTATTCGCTGGTCGGCGGCAAGTGGACTTCCTTCCGCGCGTTTTCGGAGCAAGTCACGGATAAGGCTTTGGAGTTCCTGGGCAAGCCGCGACAAAAAGATACACGCGCATTGCCCATCGGCGGCGGACGTGGATATCCAGTTTCGCTAGATGAGATGAAACGAAAGATTGACGGCATCGCGGCGTGGACCGGTTTACCGGGAGAACGCATACAAGTTTTATTCGAGCGGTATGGCACACGCGCCGAGGAAATTGCCACGTTCATCAGCCGCGGACAAGATATGCCGCTCAAGTCATTGCCATCTTATAGCCGCCGTGAGATTGGTTTTATTGCTCAACGCGAAAAAGCCATCTATCTTGATGATGTTCTGATGCGCCGATCCATGCTGGCGATGCTGGGCCGTCTAACACGCGAAGCGGTGGATGAAATTGCTGACGCTTTGGGTGAATCGCTCAACTGGGAAGAGAAACGGAAAAAGGATGAGGCGGCGCGCTCACTCAAGTTGTTGGAAGAACGGCATGGGGTCCGATTTTGAAATATAGATCCCTGCAGGCAATCTTAAACTGCCGCTCGCGCGATATTCTCACGCAAAAAGATTCTGGTTCCTTGTTTTTGCAATCGGAAGACACGAGTCAATGGCCCAAATACTTGAAGAAGAAAACGGAAAGAGGTGAAGTGGCGAGGGAAGAAGAGGAGAAGGAAATATAGTTTGAAACAACATCAACCGTTGGTCTACAGAATATCTTTCACTAAATATAATTCGCCGCGTTCAAAGCCGCGATCAAGATAATATTCGCGTGTTCCAACGGCCGATATCACTGCCATTCGCTTGAATCCATTTTCTTTCGCGATTTGCTCCGCTTGATGAAGAAGATTCGTTCCCAATCCCGCGTGTTGCGCCGCGCCGGTTTTCTCTTCACCCACCGGCAGAGACTGTCCGTATACATGGACTTCACGGATCAAGGCCGCGCCGCTCAAATCAGTCAATTGAGTCTGCGGCGCATTTTTGGATGGCAAAGATAAACGAATAAATCCAGCCAGCTTGTCATCGGGGGTGACGTACGAAATAAAATGCTCTTCGGCATGATCAGCGCGATAGACCAGATCATCCAATTTGAGCAATGCCGGGTCAACCGGTTTGCCTCTGACTTCCCGACAGCGGATACAGTCACAATATGTGCCGCTTCGCTTCATCTCATCGTGGACATCCTGCCGCAAACTTGTGCGGCGATTTCCTTCGACAACATTCGTGGACGGAATATCGCGAATGACGCGGTTCACACGGCAATAGCGCGGGATGGTGGTCTTGATATCCGCAATCAAATCAATCAATGCTTCAGTGGTATACGGTTGGAACTCACCGCGCTGCCAGTATTCATAAAGTTCGGCGTTGGCAAGCAATTGATTTGGATAGATTTTGAGTTCATCGGGGCAAAATCCCTGCCACATGCGCGCAAAATCCTCACGGTCTGATTCCGGCGTTGCGCCGTGCAGATTGGGCATCCAGTGCAGAACGATTTTGAATCCCGCGGCGCGCAGTAACGCGGTGGCTCGACGCGTACATTCCACATCATGGCCGCGCTTGTTCATCTCAAGGATGCGGTCATCGAAACTTTGCGCACCCATCTGAACTTTCGTCACGCCCAAGTGCCGCAGCCAGCGAATTTCATCAGGCGTGATTTCATCGGGACGCGTCTCGATCACCAGCCCCACATTTCGATGCGAGGCGGACTCGTTGAATGCTTGTGCTTCCGCTAATTCGCCCCCCTCTTTCTCTCCCCCCAAATTCAAAGAATTTTGGGG
>DATCTP010000429.1:0-2656 GCA_036567885.1 Anaerolineales bacterium
ATCTAACCGTTCCGCGTCGGCGACCACCGTATCGGGCGGCTGGTTGAACGGAGGGCGGCGCAACACCAATAATTCCCCCACGTCATAAAATCCCAATTTCAAAAACAACCGGTGCGCCGGAGCATTATCCTTGATCACTTCCAGCATATCAAAGTGGATATGCAGCTTTTCAGCCTGAGCGATCAATCCCAGCATCAAGGCTTCTCCGATGCCATTGCGCCGGGTATTTGGAAGCACGCCTAGACGCGTTAACCAAGCGCGACCTTCACGCACACCCAACATAGCCACACCCAGCAACCGATCATCCTGCAATGCAACCAACGAGTGCTCCAAATCCACATCATAGGTGGAGATGTACTCTGCCAAACGCAGCGCATTCATCGGCATCGGCACCAAATAATCAACGCGCGTTTGGTTATAGATTGAAGCCAGCTGTTCAATCGTGAATTTGCTGGCAGGGATCAAGTTTGTGGCAATTGCAACGGAAGATATCATCGAATTTCAAGCGGCAATAGAAATGATTTTATTTGTTCAACGAAATGATTCGCGCTGACGATTGGCTTACCGATATATCCCGCACAGCCATAGCTTTCGGCCATCTTTTGGACAGTCTCTACAGGCCAGGCAGTAAAAGCAACGATCAACGTGGTTTGCAATGTGGGATCATCGCGCAGCCAGCCCGCCAGCGTCTGGCCATCGTAATCGGGCAAACCAAGATCGAGAAGAATTAGGTCCGGGTTTTCCGCGCGAGCTCGGGCAAGACCGTCTTCCGCGGTCGAAGCCTGGACAATATCAAATCCATAGGCCATCAAAATTCGACGCACGAGTTGTATGGTATCAAGTTCATCTTCCACAATAAGAATCTTGGTCATAAGGCGGCCTCCAGTGAATAAAAATTCTAACATCCCAGCCATGGGAATCGGTTTACATTTGATTTACGGTTTTCCGCTCTCCCTACGGTATAATCAATCCCATGCAACCCAACATTATCGGTGTTAAATTCACCAAAATCGGAAAAGTTTATCACTTCGACTCCTCCACGTTGCCCGACGTTAAGACAGGCGAACGTGTCATTGTAGATACGACGCGCGGCAAGCATCTCGGCGAAGTTGTGACTATTTTGAAGGAAATCCCGCCTGTGCCGGAAGGCGGATGGAAAGCCGTCGAACGACGCGCCACGCCGCGCGATTTATTGCTTCAACAATCCTGGCAATCCAAGCAGACCGAAGCGATGATCAATTGCCGCGCCCGTGCTGCGGAACTCAAACTGGATGGCGTGAAGATCGTCGCCGCCGAGTACAACTACGACGGAACGCGGCTGGCTTTCCTTTTCAGCACCGAGACCGAAGATAAAGTTGACCTGAAGTCTTTGAAAAAAGACATGCAGGATTTGTATCCAAACACTCATACGGAGATGCGCCAGATCGGTCCGCGTGATGTGGCGAAACTTCTCGGCGGCATGGGCGCCTGCGGACTCGAGACCCGCTGTTGTTCCAAGTTCCTGACCGACTTTAGTCCGATCTCGATCAAGATGGCAAAAGAGCAAGGCATCTCGCTGACGCCGGAAGAGATCACCGGCATGTGCGGACGTTTGCGCTGTTGCCTGATTTACGAATACGAGCAATACGTTGAAGCGCGCAAACAATTGCCGAAGCGCAACAAACATGTCGTCACGCCGCGCGGCGAAGGCAAAGTCATGGATGTTTTGCCGATGTCCAATAAAGTCATTGTCGCGATTGAGACCGAGGAGCGCACGCAATGGGTGACGTTCGATAAAGAAGAGATCCAGCCTTGGGATGAACTCGAGGCGCTGCGCCGCAAATCAGAAGCGCCGTGTGATCGTCACGAAGGCGGCGGATGCACGTGCGGAAAATCCGGAAAACAACAAAAGCAGAACTAAATCATAGATTCAAATATGACCGAACAACCTGATCCCTGGAAAACACCCCAAAATATTTTAGTTGTCCTCGCCCATCCCGATGACCCTGAATTTTTCTGCGGCGCCACACTCGCGCGCTGGGCGCTCGCCGGACACAAGATCACCTATTTCCTTTTGACTTGCGGCGATAAAGGTTTCAACGATACCACGCCAGCGGATATGACTACCGACAAGCTGTGCGCGATTCGACATGAAGAACAAGCCAACGCTGCAAAAGTCATCGGCGCGCAAGCGGTTCACTGGCTCGACCGTCCGGACGGCTACCTCGTCCCAGACCTCGATCTGCGCCGCGACATTTTACGTGCTATCCGCCGCTTCAAGCCGGATATCTTCGTGACATCCGATCCGCAAAATTTATTTGCAGGATACGGCATCAACCATCCCGATCATCGCGCCGCCGGTCAGGCCGCCCTGGACGCGGTCTTCCCTGCTCCAGGAAATAAAACCTATTTTCCTGAACTTTTGCAAGAAGGCTTAGAACCGCATAAGGTGCGGGAAGTTTGGGTCACATTGACCAACCAACCGAACGTGACGCTGGATGTCACTGAAACATGGCCAATCCGCTTGCAGGCTTTGCTTCAACATAAAACACAGATCGGCGATCCTGAAAAATTCAAAGAACGGATGAAGTCTCGTCACACCGAAGACAGCACGGACGAGAATCCGCGTTACGAAGATAAAATCCGCGTCATCATATACGGACAATAAGCGAGTAAT
>DATCTP010000430.1:0-2405 GCA_036567885.1 Anaerolineales bacterium
CTTTCTTTCACAACTGGCAGATTCGCGCGGCGTGTTTACAGATGAAACGCGCGCGTTGGTTTTTGTCGGCGTGATCGGCGGCTTCACCACTTTTTCCACCTACAGCAATGACACGATGAACCTGATCCGCGGCGGCGAAAACGTTCCCGCCATCTTGAATGTAGGTGCGCATCTTGTACTGGGATTAGGCGCGGTTTGGCTCGGACGCACGGTTGCCTATTGGATCTGGAGGTAATATGACCACGATTCCTGAAGAAGGATATTTATTGCGCATCTTCATCGGTGAAAGCGACAAAATGGACGGCAAGCCGCTTTACGAATGGATCGTGACACAAGCCAAGTCACGCGGCATGGCTGGCGCCACGGTTCTGCGCGGAATGATGGGATTCGGCGCGCACACCAAAATAATCCATACCTTCAAGATCGAACGGCTTTCCGAAGATTTACCGATAGTGATCGAAATTGTGGACAGCAAAGAAAAGGTGGAAGATTTTTTAGCGTTCGCAGAAAATAAAATCAAACGCGGGATGCTGGCTACCATGGAGAAAGTACAAGTCCGCATTTATCGCAGCGGTGAAATCCATAAATAAGTCGCTTTGGTATAATTGCGCCGCCATTTATTTTTTATCTGTCATTGCGAGGAGCCACGAAGTGGCGACGTGGCAATCCCAAATAAAATTTATGAGACTTTAACTTGAGATTGCCACGCCGCTAAAGAACAGCGGCTCGCAATGACATAAGGAATTTATGCTCGATAAACTTTCAGGAATTGAACAACGATACGATGACTTGGGAAAAGAATTGCTCGAAGTCGGAGCCAACTATCAGCGCGCAGGCGAGATCAATAAAGAGCGCGTGGATTTAGAGCCGCTGATTGCCAAGGCGCGCGAATATCGTCAGGCGATGAAAAGCCTTGAGGAAGCCAAAGCCATTCTCGCATCCGAAACCGATGCGGAACTGAAGTCTTTGGCTGAAACAGAATTAACCGATTTGACTCCCAAAATTGAAAAACTCGAAAAAGAGATCAAAGGCTTGCTGCTTCCCAAAGATCCCCGCGACGATAGAAGCGTGATCGTCGAAATCCGCGCCGGGGCTGGCGGCGATGAAGCCGCATTGTTTGCGGCGGATTTGTTCCGCATGTACACGCGTTACGCGGAAGGCAAACGCTGGAAGAGCGAGATCATGTCGGAAAGTTCAATTGGCATCGGCGGTTATAAAGAAGTTATTTTTGAAATCAAAGGCAAAGGCGCGTACTCCAAATTGAAATATGAATCGGGCGTGCATCGCGTGCAACGCGTGCCTGCCACCGAAGCGCAAGGAAGAATTCATACATCCACGGCCACAGTTGCCGTGCTGGCGGAAGTGGATGAGGTGGAAATTGATATTCCCGATAGCGATATCGAGATTGAAGTCTATCGCTCGTCCGGCGCGGGCGGACAAAATGTGCAGAAGAACTCAACCGCCGTTCGGATTTATCACAAACCTACTGGCATGATCGTGACATGTCAGGATGAACGCTCGCAGCTGCAAAACAAATTGCGAGCCCTGAGTATTTTACGGGCGCGCTTATATGAAATTGAAGAAGCCAAACGACGTTCCGAACTGGAAGATACGCGCCGCTCGCAAATCGGAAGCGGCGAACGCTCCGAAAAAATCCGCACGTACAATTATCCGCAAAACCGCGTGACCGATCATCGCGTTGGTCTTTCCAATTACAACCTGCCCGTCGTAATGGACGGCGCGATTGATGAATTCATTGACGAGTTATCCACCCGCGATGAAGCGGATCGTCTCGCCTCCTCCGGCGTGGAAGACGATGAAGAATAAACTGCGATCTGCCAAGGTTCGCGATACGCTTGACGCAACCGCAATGCGTCTCTCCCGTTTCAGCGATACGCCGCAATTGGATGCAGAGGTTTTATTTGCACATGTTTTGAATCAGCCGCGCACATGGTTGCTTGCCCATGACGATTCGTCATTCGACCCGCAAGCGGCTCCCGTTTTGGAAAACTTAATCCGACGCATCGAAGGCGGCGAGCCGCTTCCGTATGTGATTGGCCATTGGGAATTTTTCGGTCTCGATTTTGAGATTACGCCCGACGTTTTGATTCCGCGTCCTGAAACAGAACTGCTCGTGGAACGCGCAATCCCCTGGCTTCAGTCTTCAACTCAACCTCGATCTATTGCAGACATTGGAACCGGTTCCGGCTGCATCGCCATTTCCATTGCAATTCATGTTCCTAATTCACACATCCTTGCCACGGATATTTCCAGCAAAGCGTTGGAAGTTGCACAGCGCAACGCGCGCAAACATCATGTAGAAAATCAAATTGAATTTATGGAATGCGACCTTCTCCCTCACCCCTCTTCCCCTCTTCCTGTGGGAGAGGGGTTAGCAGTGAGGG
>DATCTP010000431.1:0-4044 GCA_036567885.1 Anaerolineales bacterium
GGGAGGATTAAAGACGCCCGTCGTTTTGTGGTGGTGGACGACAACGTGGAAAAACATTACTCCGCCGCGCTCCGTGATTATTTTGCCTATCATCATGTAGAGGCAAAAATCGTAGCATTCCCCGGCGGCGAAGAAAATAAGACCATTGACTATTACCAGTCTATCGTGCGCGAATTGGATTCCTTCACTATCCATCGCCGTGACGAGCCGATCATCGCTATCGGCGGCGGTGTGCTGACGGACGTGGTCGGATTCGTAGCCGGCAGTTACCGCCGCGGTGTTCCATACATCAAAGTGCCGACCACCCTGATGGGATACGTGGACGCTTCGATCGGCATCAAGACCGGCATCAATTTCAACGGGAACAAGAACCGATTGGGAGCGTTTCACGCGCCGCAAGTGGTCCTGCTCGACAAATCCTTTTTGAAGACCCTGCCCCGGCGTCACATCCTGAACGGGGTATGCGAGATCATCAAGCTCGCCATTATCAAGGACGCCAATCTCTTTCAACTGCTGGAGGCGCACGGCGTGCAAAGCGTGGATGCCTACTTTCAAGATGAGCAAGGCGGCCTCATCCTTGACCGCGCCATCGCGGGGATGCTGGATGAACTGCAACCGAACCTGTTCGAGGAAGACCTGGCGCGCAAGGTGGACTTTGGTCATACCTTCAGTTACGGGTTGGAGACGCGACACGAAACTCACTTGTTACATGGCGAAGCAGTTTTGCTGGATATTCTCATCTCAACGTTGATTGCGCGGGCGCGGGGTATGCTGTCTGATGAAGAGACCAACCGCATCTTTTGCCTAATTGCCGCACTGGGAATTACGCTCGATACCTCGATTCTGGATCCGGGCCTGCTCTGCCAATCCCTGAAGGAACGCACCTACCACCGCAACGGATTACAACGCGTTCCCATACCGTGCGGCATTGGCGATTGTATTTTTCTCAACGACATTCACGCGAACGAAATTGAATCCACCGTTAAATCTTTAGAAGACTGGATCACCATAAAACATGAAATCATTTGAAAACGCAGACAACAAGGAAATCGAAAAGTTCGACAAAGTCTCTCAAATCTGGTGGGACCCGAAAGGCGAGATGGGCGCGCTTCATACTATCAACTCTTTGCGAACCAATTTCATCATGAAAAGCCTCTATGTTGCCAATCCCAGAATCCTCGACGTGGGGTGCGGGGGCGGAATCCTCTCCGAGGCGTTGGCAAAAGCCGGCGCACAGGTCACAGGCTTGGATTTGTCCGAGGCATCTCTTCAAGTCGCACGACAGCACGCGCAAGGGAATGGTTTGGATATAGATTATTGTTACGAAAGCGTGCAAGATGTCGCTGAAAGGCAGAACGGCCAATTCGACGCCATCACCTGCATGGAAATGTTGGAGCACGTGCCGGAACCGGCGAAGGTTATTGCAGCCTGTGCGAAAGCGCTGAAGCCTGGAGGTCAGGCCTTCTTCTCGACCATCAATCGCACGCCAAAGGCCTTTTTGTTCGCCATCATCGGCGGCGAGTATATTTTGCACCTGTTGCCGCGCGGAACACACACGTACTCGAAATTGATCCGGCCGCAGGAGCTGAAGAACTGGACGCGCCAAGCCGGATTGGAATTCGTGAAGCTTGCCAGCCTAATATACAACCCTTTCACAGGCACTTTTAAAGTTGCCGAAGGAAAAGAAGACGTCAATTACATGGCTCACTTCACCAAAAAATAATATTTGATATGTAATTGCGAACCCACGAAGTAGGTGACGCAATCTCTACATTAGCAATGACATGGTAACCGGAGACTTGAATCATGAAACGTTTCTTCGCGCTTTCCCGAACTACGCACGGGATTTTGGATCTCGCCACGCCAGGTTTTGTGGCTTTACTATGGCTAGGGAAATTTCCCGAATGGCGGGTCATTCTGCTGTCGGTGTTCACCGCCTTTGCGGCGTACACGGCCACTTACGCCCTGAATGATCTCGTGGGCATCGCTGTGGACAAGGAGAAATTTTCCGGGGGCATCAACCCCGGATACTCGGTCGAAGCCTCTGACCTGCGTTATCCGCTGGCGCAGAACGCGCTCAGTTACAGGAGCGGGTTGCTCTGGTTTGTTATATGGTTTGTACTCGCACTAATTGGCTCCTATCTGCTCAATCCAGCCGTTGTTGTCATTTTGGTTGCCGCTACGATACTTGAAGTTGTGTATTGTCTGTTGCATAAAGTTACCTACCTGCGGACGCTCGTCAGCGGACTGGTTAAATCCAGCGGTCCCATCGCTGCAATTTACGTCGTGGATTCCCACCCTGCGTTCCCTCTACCTTTGTTGGTGCTTGCCTGGGTGTTCTTTTGGGAGATCGGCGGGCAAAACGTTCCAGCGGACTGGAATGATACAGTGGAGGACAAACGTGTCAACGCCAAGACGATTCCCTTGCAACTTGGTACGCAAAAGGCAGGCATGATCGTTCTGCTTACGCTCGGTCTGACCGTGATTATCAGTCTGTTCCTGCCTCGAGTTTCACCTCTCTCCCTTGGCTGGACTTTCCTTCTGGCGAGTGCCGTTGCTGGGATCTTCCTACTCCTGAAACCGGGATATGAACTGTACACGAAAAAGGAAGGGCGCCTAGCTGCAAAGTTGTTCGACAGCGCCAGCTATTACCCATTGGCGCAACTGGCGATTATTTCCGTTTTTGCGTTGCTAAAGTAAAAGGTGAGTATCCCTTTACAACACATATGTGTTTCAGGTGCGGTCATATTTGGTGCCTAGTAGAACTTCCTGGGTTATAACGTGATGGTAAGGGATAATTGTCTTTTTTAAATGTGGGGCTGTGCTAATCCGAAGTGTAGCGGCAAGCGCTTTGTGCCGTGGCAGGAAGTGAAGAAAAATCTGCGGGACAGCGAGTACGAAGAAGTTATAGCTCGACAGTACAAGTGTTTACGCTACGGGCGTACATTCCGGATATACCCTCAAGGAGTGCAGAAGGGACAGATCTCGCAGCGGGTAAAGGGCATGGGAGTATTGTTGTATGTGTTGGGGTTGAGCTACGGAGCAGCATCTTTGATGCTGGAAGCCTTGGGAGTGTATGAGAGCACACCGTCCCGGTGTCCTTCGGGAAGAGTAGTGTGTATCGCGCAGTCCAAGCCGCGGCAGAAGCCGTGCCGGGGATGAAGCGCACAGAACTCTTGCAGTGCTATCGCACGAAAGCGATTGGCGGGGATTTGACGAGCGTAAAATGCAACGGGTGGTGGTTGTCAATTGGAGTGATCGTGGATCCGATCAACGGACTGGTGTTGTGTGTGGATCACTTGGATGGAGAAGATGCTCAGGCCCTGAAGGACTGGGTGGAACCGATTGCCGATCAGGTCGGAGCGCATACGCTGGTCACGGATGACGCCGATGCATTTAAAGAAGTAGTCGATCGTGGCGGCTCGTACCACCAGGTTTGCAAAAGTCACGTGGGACGCAACACCGAAGAGTTGATCGAGAGCCTGAGTCTGGCAATGGAAGCGGGTCAGGATTCGTCCCTGGCCGATCTACATCGTTTGGGAGAACTGATTCATTCCCAACAACCCGAGCAACAGGCAGAAGTGCAAGCCTTGTATGAACACTATGCGGCTACCCCTCATTCCGAAAAAGGCAAGACCGCCAGCCTTGCATAACGCACTGCGCACTTTCAGTGTCGGATGCGCAACTTATTCCTTGACCGTTGGAACTTATGGCCACGCCTGACCTTTTATCGCACCTGGAAGGACCGGGATGGCAAACCCATTTTGGATGGCACGAATAATGCAACCGAAAGAGCTATCGGTTGATGGGTCATCCCGAAGGACACCGGGACGGTGAAAAACGTTATCGGACGATGCGCGGATACAAGCGCGAGCGTTCGGCTTTGAATGTCAGTCGGTTGAAAGTGGTTTAGTTCTTTGAACCATTGCCTACTGCGGCAATCATCTTGCGGAGGGATTAAACTTGGCAACTTTGGTTACGTGACTTCTAATTCCATCAGGGGTTCTGTTAACGCGCCACTTCATATCCAGTTTTCCAATTTTG
>DATCTP010000432.1:0-4966 GCA_036567885.1 Anaerolineales bacterium
GTCGTTTGATCGCTTTTGCAGGTTCACATTTGTCGCGTGGCCTGAATTTAGCAGATTTGATGGCATAGAACGCATTTGAAATAACAAATTTCCTGTTACCGTTTGTGCTGATCAGATATTACCAATTTTGGAACGATCACCGCTGTGCGCATGGCTGGGGCCTGCCCTGAGCACAGTCGAAGGGAAAAACTTTGAGAGGGCGTTTGTCGGCGGTGGGCATATTACAGTAATTTCTTGAATTCTTCTATTGTCAATCCCGCGTCTTTGATAATTCCGCCCATTGTAAAAGCATTGATCGGGTTGTTGCGCGGGATGATGATAATACGATCTTCTTTTACCATCGAGATATGTTTCCCTTCGCGAACCACGCGAAATCCTGCTTTCTCAAACGCTTTTACGGCTCGCTGATGTTGAACTCCCGCCAATTTGGGCATGACTACACTGGAACCTCAACCATTCGAGTCGGTTTATCTTTGAGCAGGATTTCAACTGTCTCCAAATACGTTTTGATCGCATCCTTGATATTTTCTACGGCTTCTTCCTCCGTCGCTCCCTGTGACCAACACCCTGGCAATCCAGGACACCAAACGGAATAACCTTCATCTGTTTTTTCGAGTCGGATTTTGTATTTCATAAAATACCTCTTCATCGCTTTGGGCTATCGGGAATCTATCCCTTCCCAAAGATGCTCAACCGGCAGGACTTCATTATTCAGGGCTTCTTTCCAACCCTGCAAAAAACTCTCATCAGCAGGCTTGAGCGTCACACTCTCACGAAATAGCCGAACCATTGCCAGCAAAGGAGGCAAATATTCCTTTGGCGTCTCGCGAATTTCCTTATTGATTTTCTTGGTATATGCAGAAGGATAAGTGTTCATAAGTTTCTCACTCACTATGTATCTATTATAACCCTCAATCCACGCCGTCTTCCCCGGCACTCCCTGGCACTTGCGCCCAGGGCAAGTGTGCGCCTGGGGCAAGTGTTACGAGTCGGTTATTAAGGCGCGCACGGCAGGCGCGTCGCTGTGCGCGTGGCAGAGCCTGCCCTGAGCGTAGTCGAAGGGAAAGACTTTGAGAGGGCGTTTATTAGCGGTAGGCATGGGTCACCCCAATTTTATTGGAACAACTACATTTGTCGCACTCTAATTTTTACCGTATCGCCAGTTCGCTCAGCCACGAGAATGAATGGCGATGTAACATCAGGTGCATGATCGCGAATGGCTTGCAAAGTTTTAATTGTAAAATCTGCTTTGATATGTCCGGGGCGCAAATAGGTAATGCCAATAAACTCTGCGCCTAAAAGAGCCAATCCACCAAAATCGCTATCGTGAGTCAAAACGACTCTCCCCGCTTCCGTTGCTTGCGCTAAAACTTGAGTATCAGAAATACCAAATTTTCCCTGTTCAGAAACAGATTCAACATCCAATCCCGCCTTTCGCAAAAACACAATCACATCGGGATGAACATTCTCGTCTGCGAGTAAAGGGAAATCCAAAGCCTTCACGCTTAAACCTTTACATCCAACAGAACTTCATTTTTCACTGACTGTGCGGCATACTTCAAGGCTTCTTCCACCGCTTCGGCAGTCAGTTGCGGATAAGCCTTCAGCACTTCATCTTTGGTCGCGCCGCTGGCAAAGAGTTCGAGAATAAATTCAATGCTCAAGCGCGTGCCAACAATATGTGGTTTGCCGCTCAAAATTTCGGGGGCATAAGCAATATGATTAAACATGGTCTATCTCCTGAATCAAGCCAATTGGTTATACAGATCAATGTTTTTAGCAAGAACACGTTCAAGCACTGCTTGAAAATCTTCCATCGGGCGGGTTAACAATTCTTCAAGGCTGGCGCGCACCAATTCTTCAGGAGCAACGCGAAACCGCTCGGCGACCTCCTGAAGTTTCTTCAATCTTTCATCGGGTAATGTAATGGTAAATGTAGTCATGAGTTACCTGCTTTCGCTTATGAACAAATTATACTCCGCAAGCCATGCATCCACGCCGCTATGTACGTGGCAGAGCATGCCCTGAGCGTAGTCGAAGGGAAAGACTTTGAGAGGGCGTTTGCCGAAGGTGGGCATTGGTCTCCCGCCGAAATGGTGTAACCGAATTATATGAGCATTTTCACTTGTTGTATAATCAAAGCCATGACACGCAGGACAGTGATATCTCGCATCCGCAAACACCGCACCCAATTGAATCAGTTCGGCGTAAAGTCATTGTCGCTATTTGGATCGGTTGCGCGCGGCGAAGAGCGTCCCGATAGCGATGTGGATATCCTGATTGAATTCAAAGGTCGCGCCACGTTCGACCGTTACATGGATACAAAGTTCTATTTGGAAGAACTGCTCGAATGCAAAGTGGATTTGGTCACGCTCAAGGCAATCAAGCCGCGCATGAAACCATATATTATGCAGGATTTAGTCCATGTCGCGTGACGAGTTGTTTTACCTTGCAGATATCCAAGAGTGCTGTGAAAAAGTTTTGAGATTCACAAAAGGGATGACCTACAAAGATTTTGCTCAAGACGATCTGCATTTCGATGCGGTCTTACGCAATTTGGAAATCATCGGCGAAGCCGTAAAGAACATCTCGGAGGGAACGCAGCAGAAATATCCTAATATAAAGTGGCGCAAAATTGCTGGCTTTCGCGATATCGTGGCACATAAATACTTTGGAGTCAACGAAGAAACGGTCTGGGATATTGTCAAAAACGAGATTCCTGCTCTGCTAGCAATAGTAAAAACCATGCTTAAGGAAGCATAAAGCCCAGCAAATATCGCTGGGCTTCAATCTACAAATTTATTTCTTTAGTGTTCGCCGGTCACTGCATTATGGAGAGTAAGCGTGGCTTGGTAAGCCTGATTGTAAGCGGAATACACCGGCGAAGAAGATGTAATGTGATTATAGGCGCTCCACAGTTTCAACGCCCTCAGCAAGTCGCTGGATGATTGCACCAAAACGTTATGTGCATCCGTCAAGGATTGGGTGGCGTCTTTCACGGTCTGCGCCGCGAGAACGGGATTGGTCACGTTTCCGCTGTTGTCAAAACCCTTATGTGCGGAGAGAACGGCGGAGGCGGTCGCGTGAGAAGATTTGGCGGTTCGGAGTTGCGTCTGGAAAACAGCCAGCGCAGCCGAGAGTCCGTTCGCGCCGATTCCATCCGACTTCGCGGCCGTGATCAACGCTTGAACCTGGGTCACTACAGTATTGGCTCGGTCCAGATTGTTCTCTTGCGTCTTTAGCCAATTTTGATCATCCTTATATGCCTTCATCAAAGCGGTATACGAAGCAGGCGTGGCAGGTGCCGCAAACACAACATTGGTCGGAACCGAGAAGATCGAGCCGAGAACCACCAATGCTCCCGTTGCGATCAAAAGTCCTTTTTTGGAAATCTTGGATATAAAACTGAATGCTTTCATTTTGACTCCTTTTTGGTTTAGTGTTAACCGCAGTATAAAGAAAGCATGTGAACGCCGATTTTCCCGCGTGTAAAAAGACTGTAAAACCTATTCCCAAAAATGTGCGATGATTTGCACCGTTCTATGATTTAATTGCATTCATGTCAAAGCAAGATATTTTAATTATCGGCGGCGGACCCTCGGGACTTTCAACGGCACTGCATCTCGCACAGATCGCTCCGCATCTTACCGACCGAATCCTGATTCTCGAAAAAGCGCATTATCCGCGCCCCAAACTTTGCGCGGGCGGCTTGACCGCCGACGCCGAGATCATTCTTCAGCGCCTCGGTCTCGACCTTAGCGAAGTGCCGCACGTAGACGCGTCCGCTGCGCATTTGGATTTCGCAGGCAAAGGCCTGACGATTTCACTACCGAACACACATGCCCTGCGAATCATCCGCCGCAACGAGTTCGACGCCTGGCTGGCCCAAAAAGTAAAAGACAAGGGAATAGAAATTCGAGAAGGCATAACCGTTAAGAATATTCAACCGCAAGAGGATGGCGTCATCGTCGAAACCGATGCTGGAACATTCACCGCACAAATCGTCGTCGGCGCGGACGGCTCGAATGGAATCACACGTCGAAGTATTTTGCCCAACGAATCCATCCATACCGCGCGTGTGCTGGAAGTGATCACCCCCTCTCAGCCCAACCCCCAACACCCTGCGGGCAACTCCCCCATCTTCTTTGAAGATGGGGGAGGAAGGAAGGGGGCTTATTTTGATTTCTTTCCCGTTCCATTCGGCATTGCAGGATACACCTGGGATTTTCCCACACAAATCAACGGTGAGCCGATGCGATGCTGGGGAATTTACGATACAAACGTTTTATCTTACAAGGAGCGCCCTGCGCTCAAAGATTCATTAGCCGAAGAAATGTCACGTCACGGCTTTGACTTGAGTCAATACGAAATCAAAGGACATCCCATTCGATGGTTCAGCCCATTCAATCAATTCTCCGTTCCGCGCGTGATCCTCGTCGGCGATGCGGCCGGCGCGGATGGAATCTTCGGCGAAGGAATCAGCATCGCATTGGGATATGGTTTGGTTGCAGCAAAAGCTATTCAAGATGCATTTACCCAAAACGATTTTTCATTCCGCGATTATCGCAGGCGGATTCTGTTCAGCCCGCTTGGGCAAGCGCTCACGATCCGCACCGGCATCACGCAAATTCTTTATCACCTGCATTGGGCCTGGTTCCAGAAATTTTTCTGGCGAGTCTTCAAGCCGGTGGTCGCTGTTGCCGCGTGGTTGTTTGTATTGAATTGGGGAAAGAGAATGAAATAAATAACTGTCATTGCGAGCGCAAGCGAAGCAATCTCCCTTTTAATCAGGGAGATTGCTTCGTGCTCCGCCCTTTGACAAGCTCAGGGCATCGTTCATCGCAATGACAATTGTCTAAATTTTTATTCTTTTCAAAAACCCCGGCGTGTTCAATTCGCGTTCAAGCAGATACGTGAAATAGCCCTGCATCAGCGTTTCCGCTTCTTTCTGAATCTCAAAGCTGGG
>DATCTP010000433.1:0-5123 GCA_036567885.1 Anaerolineales bacterium
CTCCCTCACTGCCCATTATGAACAGGGGTGAAACAAATTTGATCTACTGTTTGTGTTGGACAGCGTACCACCAATTTGGAACCATCCGGAGACCATGCCATGCTTTGCGGCGAATTGGTATATAACGCATACGCTGGGAGAATATTAACACTTTGACCGGACACAAAATCTACAAGATACAGCCCAATTTTATCCTGACTGTTTCGAGACGTGTCGATATCCCCAATGGCAAGCAGATGGCGATTATCGGGTGCCCACACAAAATCATCTACATAATGCTGACCTTCTATTTCCTGGGGTATAACGTCAAGCGTAGTTAGCTTCCCTGTTGTTGTGTCTAAAACAGTCAGTTCTGCTGAATAGGTGGGAAAGCCATATGTTGTTGACCTGATGATTGCCAGATAGCGACCATCCGAACTCCAGTGGGCTGTTTGAGCCCAGCCGCCAAATTTCAATTCACAAACCCGCCCGGTATCGGCGTTTAGGATAAACGTGTAACCGCCGCCATCCATGGCACCTTCGCTGTACAAAAAAACCAGCGATGTGCCCGGCTGCCAAGCCATCTCGTAAGATACAGGATTATCATCTCGCGCCTTGCCATAATCCCATTGAGTAGGATCAAAGGATGTAGTAGATGGAATAGCCTGCATGGAGGCATTCCACTTGGATAGTTGCTTGTCTGAAAAATAAAGCGTTTGGCTTCCGTCTGGCTTGACGGCGAAAGGAAGTTGCGGCAGGTTATCTGCCAGCTTTTGCGCGGTAGCTGGGTCCCCATAACTGATCCATATCTGGTGGGTAAATTTGGAAATACCCGTATTCTGATCTTTGCCTAGAAAATTCAGAGCGGGATACACAACTGCGTTTAACTGTGGCACCCATGCTGGAAGCTCGTGACTAATCGGGCGAGTGGCGTACACCTTTGTATTGCCCGTCTCAGGGTTATACAGTTCTATGGATTCCGGAGCAGGTTTTCCATACTCTACGCTACTGCCTAGCTCTTCTGTCATCAAAACTTGTTGGTTATCGGGCAGCCATTCGGCAATATTATAGATATTGCCCTTCGGGGCAGTCAGTACTACCTTCGGCTCTGAGAAAGTGTAATTTTCCGGCGTGGATTGTGATGTTGTTATCTGCGCCAAAGGAAAGGTGCATGGAGGCGGTTCTTTGGCGTTGGTTTGGATTGACGGTGAAGATGAAATCAAAGGCTTGGATTGCGGAGCGCTGGTTGCCGTGGCCCTTGCATAGGGTGTGCCTGTGCCTTGCACTGCTGGCGCATTCGCCACCGATTTTATAGCGAAGAACAACGGGATGATCAGGATCAATCCGATGACGAGCAAGATCTCCAAGACGCCCCTCAATTTGCTCGAGCGGTTCTTTGATTGATTACTCTTTTGTGTTTTCATTCTGCCTCCTTGAATAGATGGAACTCACCTGCAAAACACATTACAACAATCAGACGCACAATTATCGCTTGGACTTAATCTTCTTTTATTCTGCTTTAAGAGTAGTTCATTGTTTTTTGATGTTTTTGAATAGAACACCACTTACCCACCGTTAAATCGAACCAAACGCATTATAACAAAAAAAAAACTTCAAAATCAAGGTTCACTACCTTTGCACTTTAAGAATTTCATAGAGTCAATTGAGCGCTGATCTGCTCGAAGGAAGAATTGGACTGGAATTGATCTTTCAACCACAAAAGTAAATTGATTTGATGCTGTTGTTGAATCTGCAGTCTCGCATCACCGCAAGTGAAGGGAGAAGATTCACAAGCAGCACGTTGTTCTTCCAGAAAACACATCAGGCAGGCGATCAAAGTCCAGAAGCGCAGAATGGCTTGTGCGGTCATGAGCTGGTAGTGGTCGCTGCCCAACAGATCCTTGTCGTATTCGAAGAAGGTTTCGATGTTCCAACGAATAGCGAGGATGTTCACCAAGGCTTGAGCATCCAGATTGAGCAAGGTGCTGCCCCAGTAGCGGACGGATTTCAAAGGTTCATCCAGATTGTGGCAAGTGACCAGCAACAAAGTCGGTCCCAGCTTGCGGACCCAAGTCTGCACGAGGTGAGCATACATTTTCTGTCCCCCTTGCTCGGACGGCCAAGTCACTTCACTCCAGTCTTCCCGTTGGAGAGACGCCGCATAGGCAGACAGCTTGATCCATTGGCGTTGACCTTCTTCTGAGATCAGGCGCATGACACGATTGCTTTTGAGTCCGCCGCTGACATCCCAACCGCGTTTTTGCGCTGCTCGGCGCACTTCCTGGCAGTGATACCAACTATCGATCAATACATGAGTAGCGGTCCCTGCGGCCGGTTCAAAGCTTTCAATTTGATGGGTCGCCATTTGGATCTTGCTCTCAAAGGGCACGCCTTCCTGCTGGCACACCGATTTTTGCCGGTACATCTGCATCGGGAGTGGACAGTGTTGACCGAGTAAGACATACAACCCCGTGAACAAGCAATGGCCAATCACATTCCGCCGTTCGCTGTCCGAGTAAAGTTGGCCCAGCCCACCCATTTTGCGTCCTTTCGGCTTAACATGCACTGAGTCGTCGAAGATCAGGTAACCTGTCACCACAGTTGCCGGGGGTCGTCCGATGCTCTTTGGCATTTCTGCCTTCAGACGCTGATGTTCAGCTTGAACCAACTGATCCAATCGTTGCCGGAATCGTTCCATCCAAACCCGCGCTACCTCTGCCGGAGACCAGGACCACTTGCTGAAAAACCTCGATAGCCCTGACAAACTGATCCGTTCCGCAACCAGCCGCAACAGACCGCTCAGGGTCTTCCGCTCCTCACATTCCACCAATCCCAGCAGTACGGTTACAAAGTACTTCCACTGGCGTTTACTGAAACAGGAACGAAAGCTTTCCAGATACTGGCACAGTTCCTCGGACAGACATACAATTGGCTTGGGCATGGCTCACCTCGAGATTAGGTCGTCACCAACCTTATTATCCCGCTTTGAGCCGTGCCTTTCTATTCAACTTCTGTTAAAGTGCAAAGATAGTGTCAAGGTTGAACTACTTTGCAAAATTGTAACGAATCAAAACGAGGCCAAATGGTTAGTGGGAGAGCGTCCGAAAAGATATCATTGCACATGGAGCCTTGCGTCACCACCCGCAACTGCTTAAAGGCTTCAAGCTAAATAAATGGAACCCGATTCTTTGTTGTGAGTTTGCCAACAGTATCTTTGGTAAAGCATGATCCCCTGCGTGAACGCAGGGGCTTTAAGGCGCTGTTTGGCAAAAAATGATTCCAGATTTAGCTACAATCGAGCAAGTTGATTTTGAAGCGCGGGTCTCCGCTTATATTTCTCTTTTGTCTCCGCCAAATACTTCTTCCATTCATCCGTTTTTCCCAACAGTCGGTGGGCTTCTTTTGCGCGTTTGAGCCAGGCAGCAGCAATCGGATAATTCTTGCTTTTGACCTCGGCCATTAAGCGTTCTGCGTGCTTCAAACTGACTTGGGCGACCCATTCCGGCCGGTGAGGCATGACACCGTCAGCCACTTCTTCGATAATGGGGTACTGCATGTCACGATCCTCGGCCACTTTGATGGCCTCACCCCATTCCTCTTCAAACAATAGCACTTCTACCAGAACTTGCTTGTCATACGATTTGCGGAGTTTTGTCATCACCTCCGGGCATAAGCGTCCCCAATCTGATTCGGCCAATCGCTTAATCGTCTTATAAGCCTCAAGTGATGGATGCTCCGAAAATGCGGCCATCCAGGCCGCCAACGCTTGTTTTGTCCGTCCTTGAACTTCTTCTATCGGCCCCAACCATTCCCCTAGCCCTGCCTTTGGCCCCTTCAATTTTAGGCCGCGTTCGCCGACTTCAATGGCTTCGGCCACCAAGCGTGATTCCCGCAGCCGCAGCGCCACTTGCCGCATCTCTTCAGCAGAGGCGAGATGCTTCTTGGCATATCCAACAGCATCCGTCACCTGTTTGAGATCGCACAACTTAAGGGTGTAGCGCAGATGACGCTGTTCTTTCTTGCATAGAGCGAGATAATCCTCGGTGCGGCCTTGTCGGTCCAGCACATTCAACTTGGCTTCGGTAAGATCACCGAGTTTGGCTGTGGCCGGCCCATCCCATTCATGAAGCTCATATGCAGCTTCCTCGTCCCAGTCATGGTCTTCGTCCCACTCATCACCCTCGTTGACTTTGGACACTGTCCTCCGAAGGGTCGCCGTCTCCTCATGGACATCGTCCCAGCCAAACTTCGCGGCCTGAACGGCAATGCGCAGGTTGCCTTCCATTCCGTAATCGCTGGCAAACTGGATCAATTTCTCGAGCTTGCCGGTCAGTTTTGCCCGTTCGACCTGGCTGAGGTCCGTGCTCAAAATTGATTCGGCCAACAGCGTGCCTAGTTCGCCCACGTAGCTGCCCAGCTCTCCGTTCGAGTCATCAACATACTCAATAGCTCGGCTGGCTTCTTCCAGTAATACGAGAAGAATTTCGAGCGCGGTTTCGGCGTCCCCGGCGTCCAGGAATTTGGCGGCCGATTGCTGCACTTCGCGCAATTGATTTGCCAAGTCGCCTACATGCCAATAGGCCTCCGACATTCGCATTCCATCCAAGCTGTGGACGATGGCGATAATATGAAGGCGGTGGGCCTCAATGTCCACCTTCTTACATTTCTTCCCGGGCTTCGAGGGAACGGAGGAAAGGGCTTCGATCCGATCGCACAACTCAGGTTGTTCCTGCATCAGTTTGGTTAGAATGGCGACAAGATCGTTGTGATCCAGGTCAGCCAGGAGTTCCGCCGGCGCTTTGCGCGCGGCGAACGATTTTGGATGATACAGATATGCAAGCAATAGGGCAACAATGTGCTTGCAGTAGCCACCATATTCGTAGAGGCATGTGCAGGATGCCGCTGCGATACCCGCCTCATCCAGTTCCACTTTCACCCGGTAATAGGGTGCATAGGTGCCGGCGCACTCGCCGCTTAACAGGGAGCCTTGAATGGCAGCATTCGATATCGCACCGTCTCGATAATATTCCTCACCGCGCCGAAAACTTTCCGGTCCCGCCCCGGCGCGGATTATACTTTCCGTGATTTTAGGCAATGCCATTTTTGTTTACCATTCGTCAATCACAAACTTGCCTGCAAAAGGG
>DATCTP010000434.1:0-3759 GCA_036567885.1 Anaerolineales bacterium
CAAATACAAAGAGCTTTTGGCTGTGGACGACAAGGGACATCGCACTTTGGCGGATGCAGTACGCGGCGCTGATGTGTTTTATGGACTTTCTGTTGCGAACGTGTTGACTCCTGAAATGGTTAAAACAATGGCGAAGGATCCGATCATTTTTGCCATGGCTAACCCAGACCCAGAGATCAGACCGGAATTGGCGAAAGAAGCGCGCAAAGATGTGATCATCGCCACCGGTCGTTCGGATTACGCCAATCAAGTCAATAATGTGCTTGGATTCCCGTTCATCTTCCGCGGTGCGTTGGATGTGCGCGCCAAAGCCATCAACGAGGAAATGAAGTTTGCCGCGTCCAAGGCTCTTTCTTCGTTGACGAAAGAGGATGTTCCCGATTCAGTCTTGCGCGCTTATGGCATGGAGAGCCTGAAGTTTGGACGCGACTATATTATTCCCACGCCGCTCGATCCGCGCGTGTTGTTATGGGAAGCCCCCGCTGTTGCAGAAGCGGCCATGAAAACCGGAGTTGCGCGCAAGACGATTGATATTGATGAATATCGTGAGCAACTTGCCTATCGCCAAGGCAAAGGCGAACAGGTGCGTTACTTCTTCCAAAACAAAGCCCGTTCGTCCGGCGGGAAGAAGCGTGTTGCATTTGCCGAAGGCGAAGAACAGAAGATCATTCGCGCCGCCTATCAAGTGGTGGAAGAGGGGATTGCCACCCCAATCCTGATCGGCAGATCGCAAGCTATCACACATCAGGTGGATACGCTGGGCTTGGACTACAAACCCGAGATCATCGATCCATCGGACTTCAGCCGCATGGATCAATATGCCGCGGCATATTATGAACTCCGCAACCGCAAAGGCTTGACGATGGCAGAAGCTCTCAAGCACGCGCATGATCCCAATGTGTTTGGCTCGCTCATGGTCAAGATGGGCGATGCGGATGCGTTTGTCAGCGGCTTGACATACGATTACCCCGATGTCATTCGTCCGGCACTGCAAATTCATCATACCGCTCCGGGCGCGGCGCGCGCCGCAGGTGTTTACATCATGATCGTCGAGGATCGCGTTTATCTCTTCACGGACGCGACGGTCAACATTGACCCAAGTGCGGAAGATTTGGCGGAGATCGCCTGCCTCGCCGCGAACTTTGCGAAGCGCCTCGAACTCGACCCGCGGGTGGCATTCCTTTCATTCTCCAACTTTGGCTCCACGCCGCATCCGCTCTCGGATAAAGTGCGGAGAGCCGTTGAACTGATCAAAGCGCGCCAGCCGGAATTGGCGGTGGATGGCGAAATGCAGGCCGATACCGCCGTTGTTACGGATATCGTTGAAACGCGTTATCCGTTCAGCGCGGTGAAAGATGCGAATGTGCTAGTTTTCCCATCGCTTGAATCTGCGAACATCGCGTATAAATTGTTGGCGCAGCTCGGCAAAGCCAAAGCCATCGGACCGATTTTGCTGGGCATGGGTGCACCAGTCCATGTGTTGCAAACGGGCGATGAAGTCAACACTATCGTCCAGATCACAGCGGTCGCTGTGATGGATGCGATGGGACGCGACGAATCGGTTGAGAAGCAAGCCAAGAGCAAGAAGTAAAACATAAAGATCAGATTAGACCTCGGAGATTTCTAAAATCTCCGAGGTCTTTAATTGCGAGAGTCTTTGCCAGTGAATGATAGATGGGACTGTTTATACTTTGAAGCCAACAGGAGAATCATCAATGAATAAATTAAAGAATGTCATCAGGATTTGGCTTCCTTTTGCCGTTGCGATATCGGCGTTTTGTGCGCTGGCTTATACAACGGTGCAACAAGCTCTGCGGCAAGGATTGAATGACCCGCAGATTCAAATGGCGGAAGATACTGCTTATGCTTTGAATAATGGCGCGACCATAGATTCGATGATAGGCAACCCAAAGGTTGAGATGTCCCGAAGCCTTGCGCCATTCATTGTTATTTATGATGCGAGTGGAAATCCGGTGGCAGGCTCCGGTTTGTTGAACGGTCAATTGCCCGCTTATCCCAAAGGCGCATTAGATAACGCCAAACAAAGCGGAGAGAATCGCGTTACCTGGCAGCCGGATGCGAATGTGCGGATTGCATCGGTGGTCGCGCCATATAATAATGGCTTTGTGGTGGCAGGACGCAACATGCGCGAGGTTGAGCAAAGAGAATCTCAGACTGAGTTGCTTGCGGGCGTCACGTGGCTTCTTGCATTAGTTGCCACTTTCATCGTGATTATGTTTGGCGAATTTATATTGGCAGAAAAATAAATTACAAATCCACAAATATAATCACACTCCGTATAGAAGAGAATTTTTTCTATCGGAGTGTCGTATTTATGAATATTTCGTTGCTAATTCTTTTTAGCTGTCGGTTCTTTTACAGATTTCTTGACTGTTGCTTTTTTCTTTGCCGGAGCTTCTGGCTTTTTGGCAGGCGACTTTCGCGGAGCAGATTTGACTTGCTTTTCTAGGTTGGTGCGCATCATTTCCAGTTGATGTGGCTTATCCACATCCATGCATGGTTCGGCGTAGGGCCAGACGATGGCGCGGCCGCTGATGCCAATCCGCTTGCTGACGCGCCCCACAAAATCTTGAAGCGTTGCCTGCCGCGTGAGAAGCAAATAGAGCGTATCCCAACCCATAATTCGCGCCTGCGCGACAGGATTCTTCCGGTTGGCAATCAACGCATCCCACACATCCAGATGTTCGTTTGCCATGCGAACTTGAACCACATTGATGTCCGCACCGCAGACTTCCATATCTTTGAGCTTGGTGTACGTCCGCTTCGAGCCGGGATAACGCGCTTCCATCACTTCGCGCGGACAAACGCCGTAATAAATATCGTCGCTGGTTTCCATGCAGGTGTTGATCAGCCAATCCACCATCTCCGCTTTCAGGGCGGGAATATCCGATGAGACCAGCAAGACATATTTGTTTTTTGGATTCAATTCCAGTGACTTATTCACGCCGGATACCAAATTGTCCAACATTTTTCCTTGATTGGAAAGATAATGAAGCGGCTTTTTGCATTTCAGATTGCTCTTTGGGGAAAGACCGGTGATGATGACATTATCTACCTGCTTGGCATCGCTCAATGCATCGAGCGTCCATTGGATCATCGGCTTTCCGGCGATGTCCACCATTGCTTTTGCGTCGCCTTTGGTATACGTGTATAACGGTTCATCGGGTTGTGGGATTCCGCCTGCGGTGACTACTGCATCCATAATAATTTTCTCCTTGCAATGCTATTAATTAATTTCCTGTAATTGCGGCTCGAACTTGAGCTGGGTCAGCATTTCGTTATATTCGTCGCGCGTCAACGGGCGCTTCTTGCCGGATACCGCCACCAGCGCGGCTTCCATCATATTGGTCCCGAACGAACGGCCGTCCAGCACAGGTGTGGTGGTCATCAAATATTTGATTCCGCATTGCTTGAATAATGCCACATCTTGCGGCGTAGTCGTATTCGTTACGATAATTTTGCCTTGCATGTCATCGGGTAAATGTCGCTTGATATAAAGACAGTCGCCTGCAATCACCGTGGCATCGTGATAATAATTTTGAAACTTGGGGATTCGGACTTCCTGTTTTTCACCGGTTGGATAGACCCATTCAAAGGGCAAACGTCCAGCCAGCGGCATTAAGACGGCGGCGAAACGTTTGAGCTGTTGCGCAGTATGTAACGCGATGGGAATTCCCAACCCGAACATCAGGTCGCCAAATGTGCATTGGTATCCGGCATTGAAAAAGCCGCTCGACA
>DATCTP010000435.1:0-8080 GCA_036567885.1 Anaerolineales bacterium
GAAGCCGTGATGAAATCGAGCGACATGCCGATCAATCTCAAATGGCTGATCGAAGGCGAGGAAGAAATCGGCTCGGAGCATCTCGATGATTTTATTAAGAACCACAAGGAGTTGCTGACCTGTGATTTTTGCTTGAACATGGATGCCGGTATTCTCGGCGAAGATAGACCGTCCATCACAACCGGCTTGCGCGGTCTGGCGTATTTTGAATTGCGCGTTTATGGTCCGAGCAAGGATTTACATTCGGGAATGTATGGCGGAACGGTTCATAATCCCGCGCAAGCATTGGCGGAATTGATCGCGGGCATGCATGATAAAAACAGCAAAGTCACATTGCCGGGCTTTTACGACAAGGTTCGCAAATTGAGCAAGAAAGAGCATCAAGATTTTGCGCGCCTGCCGATTACCGGTAAGGAAATCAAAGAACAATCCGGCGTGCCCGCATTGTGGGGAGAGCCCGCTTTCACACCAGCAGAACGTCTCGGTGCGCGTCCCACACTGGAAGTCAATGGATTGCTTTCGGGCTTCACCGGCGTTGGCTCAAAAACAGTTTTGCCGGCGTGGGCGATGGCAAAGATTTCATGCCGCCTCGTTCCCGATCAAACGCCGGAAGAAACCATTAAGCAGATGAGGAAGTATCTCAAAGAGCACGCGCCCAAGGATATTAAATGGGAACTTACGTATTTGCATGGCGCAGGTGCGGCGCTAACCGGCACGGATAATATTGGCGTTCAAGCGCTGTCGCAGGCCATGGAAACAATTTGGCATAAAAAACCATACTTCCCGCGCGAAGGCGGTTCCATCGGTGTGGTTGTACAACTTCAAAAGCATCTCGGTGTCGAGTCGGTGCTTTCCGGTTTTGGGCTTCCCGATTGCGATGCGCATTCGCACAATGAAAAACTTCATTTGCCTACTAGGTATCGCGGCATTGATACGTTGATTCATTTTTTCTATAATCTAAGATAGTTATGTAAGGGCGCAATATATTGCGCCCCTACAGGAGAATCATGGAAGATCGAATTATTGCATACGGTGGTCAAGCCGTGATCGAAGGCGTGATGATGCGCGGGCAAAAGGCATTTGCCATTGCCATGCGTGCGCCTGACGGAAAGATTGTTGTTCATCAAGAAAAACTCGATTCGATTTATCAATCGAAAATCACCAAGATTCCTTTTGTGCGCGGCGTGATTTTATTATGGGATGCACTCGGACTCGGTATGCGCGCGCTGACGATTGCCGCGAACACGCAAACCGGCGAAGATGAAAAACTGGAAGGCCCGGTTCTTTACCTGACTTTGGGCTTTGCCCTCGTTTTCGGAATCGGTCTTTTCTTTTTGCTTCCCGCCGGACTCGGCAGTCTGTCTGAAAAATATCTCGCTTTGAATGTGTGGTGGAGCAATGTACTCGAAGGAGTGATCCGCCTGGCGTTGCTGATCGGTTATCTGTGGGCAATCGGTTTCATGCCGGATGTGAAGCGCCTCTTTATGTATCACGGCGCGGAACATAAAACGATCAATGCTTTTGAAGCCGGTGCGGAGTTGACTCCTCAATCGGTCGCGAAATTTTCACGGGAACATCCGCGTTGTGGCACGGCTTTTATATTGACCCTTGTCTTGCTTTCCATCATTGTTTTCGCGTTGCTCGGTCCCTTGCCGTTCTTTTGGCGTTTAGTAACCCGAGTCTTGTTCATCCCGGTTTTGGCAGGGATTGCGCTCGAATACATTCGTTGGACGGCGAACCATTTGACCAACCCAATCATCCGCTTGTTGATCAAACCGAATCTAGCTTTGCAGTCGTTGACCACGCGCGAACCGGATTTGTCCATGCTGGAAGTCGCAATCCACTCATTCCAAACGATGCGACAAGCCGAACAGGAAATAACGCTCTAAATCAAAAGCCGCCAACAGGCGGCTTTCTTGTTGATGGCTAAGCTATAATCCATTCCTCATGAATTATTCTCTTTATTTCCACATCCCATTTTGCGTGCATCGCTGCGCGTACTGTGATTTCAATACCTATGCCGGTCAGGAAGATTCTATCTCTGCTTATGCGGCTGCTCTATGCAAAGAAATAGAATTTATTGGACGAAGATTTCCCGAAGGCAATAAGGTTCATACCATTTTCTTCGGCGGCGGCACGCCATCTTTACTCTCGCCCGATCAATTTGAGTCAATCTTACATTCAGTTCGACGGCACTTTTCGTTAACCGAAAACGCTGAAATGACCATCGAAGCCAATCCCGGAACAGTCAGCCGCGAGCAATTGGAAAAATTACATACACTAGGAATCAGTCGTATCAGTTTCGGTGTTCAATCGGCGAACAGCGAAGAATTGCGAATGCTTGAACGCGCTCACGATTTCTTCGATGTGATCAATTCTGTGAATTGGGCGCGCCAAACGGGCTTTGATAATCTTAATCTAGATTTGATCTATGGTCTGCCTGAGCAAACTCTTCAAACATGGCAAATTAGCGTCAGGCGAATCTTGGATTTGCACCCGGATCATATCTCGGCTTATGCTTTGACTCTTGAACACGGCACGCCGTTTGGACGCTGGTTGTCGCGCGGCTTGCTTCCATTACCCGATCCTGATCTTGCCGCGGATATGTACGAATGGGCGAGCGAAGAATTTGAATCGGCAGGCTATGTTCAGTATGAAATTTCCAATTGGGCAAAACCAAAACGTGAATGTGTTCATAACCTTCAATATTGGCGCGGACTTCCATATCTCGGTTTCGGCGCGGGCGCACACGGATATGCCCATGGTTATCGTTATTCAAATGTGCTGCGGATCAAAACGTATATTGAGCGAATGAACGATATTCGAGATTCAATGCTTGATTTTCCGCTTTCGCCCACCACGGTCAATCATCATCGCCAGACAACGCATGACGATATGTCCGAGTACATGATGACCGGGCTGAGATTAACGCGCGAAGGCATCGCCGCGTCCGCTTTCCGTCAGAGATTTGGAAGCGAATTGAACGATGTCCATCGACACGAGATCGAAGAGCTGATTCATCTTGGTTTGCTCGAATGGTATAAAGAGACTTCCGAAGTATTTGGAACTTCGGAAGTCTTAAGGCTTACATCCCGCGGGCGGTTATTGGGCAATCAAGTATTTATGCGCTTTGTTGATTAGCAATATCACTACGGGCATACCATTCCTGGAACTGGCGTACAACCCGTTTTAGGCTTATTAGTTGGCGCTGGTTGAACGGTAGCTGGACATAGCAATGGCTCATATCCCGTTGGTTTGAATCCATAAGCAGCACGGCAGGTGTTATCTACCGCATAGATTGCCTTGATCGGATAGTATGGACTGCTGGCTATTGGCGACCCAGCTTGCGCCGGAGTGAAGCGGTCGTTGTAATTGAACTTGGACGGATCTTTCAAGCCCGCGTCTGCCCAAACGCCCCACATGAATGACGGTCCGGCGAGTGATTGCTTGAAAGCAAAATCGACCACATTCGGATTCTTTGGGTCGATCCGTACCCATGCCAAATCCGGATCATTTCCCTGACCCTGGTTGAAGATCACCGTTTCGTATCCGTCACCCGGATAAGGCGCGCTGGTTGTGGCGTTGGCATCCGATTTTTCCGGTGAGGCGCCGCCCGTATCGTGATTGGGGTCGGTATAAACCTTGACGCCGTTTGTCGTCCATTGCGTTGTATATGGAGGCTGCGCCCAAATCAAAATGTTGCCAAAGCCGTCACGGTGCTGATCAATTTCAACGCCGTAGTCAATGTTGATTGGATCATTAGGATTATTGCCAATCAGCGTAATGAACACATAATAAAAATTTGTATCCGAAGCGATCTGGAAAGTATTAATGTCCAGGCTGGGTATATACGTCATATCTTTTTGCGTAAATGGACGCTCAAAAAGATTGAGATTGTATGAGTCGCCGTACGGGGCGCGGTGTTGAGAGGCGGTTCCCGACGAATCAACATCGTAATTGAACGCGCCGGTTGGGTTGATATCTGCCGGGATCGTAGTGTGCGTAATGGCGACTGTGGCGGTGGTAGTCGGTGCGGGCGCTAACGTTGCGGATGTTGAGTTAACCATCGGTTGAGATGTCACGGGAACATTGGGTGATGACGCTGTTGGTTGTGGACTCTGCGGCGGGGTTGCAACGGCAGATGGTAAATTGCAGGATAGTGCTGCCATGACGAGAACAACAATTGCGAACCGGATAGAAATTCGTTTCATACATCTCTCCTTGTCGGCTAAATTATCCAACTTATTGAAATGGAATTCAACCGTACTTTATGGGGATAAAGCCTCGAGAATACGCTGATAGATTCCCGCCAAATCGTTCAAGCCGGATGCGAAAGCGGCACGCGCTTTCGGTGAGCCGATCAGCAACCCCGGCACTTTCGCGTCGGTGTGCCGCCGCGTGGATAAATCTTCCATATTTCCGTGGTCGGATGTGATCAGGATCAATCCGTTTTCATCGTCCCATTTTTCAAGTAAACCCCTTAATACATCGTCGAATGTTTGGAACTGTTCGATTGCCCAATTCATGTCCTGCTTGTGACCGGCGTAATCGCTTGCCCAATATTCGAAGAATGAGAAGTCATATTGCTTTGCCAATTCAGCCAGTTTATTGCCAGCTTCGTGAGATTTATAAATCGGCGCATCAGGAAAACCTAACATACCGCGCCAACCATCGCCGATAAAATCCGCGGATAAAGCGCGGCCCGCGTAATAATCCTCTTTATCGAACAGACTCAGTCCCGCGGATGTCACCGCCAGCGGTATGGCGGAGTAAAGCCGTTTGCCCGATTCCACACCGTCAAAATAGCGCGGCGGATAGGCGTTAAGCAACGCTGCACTTTTTCCCGTTTTCGTCACTTGTGAAAATAGATTTCCGTTGAGGAGATATTTCGCCACTGCCGGGTTGGGCTTTGGTCCGTAATGTTCGCCGATTTCTTTGGGTACGTTGATGCCGGTCAATAAAACAGCTTGCCCTGTTGCGGATTGCGGCAATCCGTTTACACCGAGCGCCGCATCGAGCGGAAGGAGAGTGGCGCGTTCGCCTGCATACGGCGCTGACTTTGCCAATAATTTATTTCCGCCAAGCAGGCTTTGCAGGAACGGCATTTCAAGGCGGGCAAATGGATTGATGCTTGGGTCGTCAATACCAAGTCCGACGCCATCCAGAAAAATAAATAAAACACGCATGTTTGTCACCGATAATTCGTGTGTAGGGGCGGAGGTATCCGCACAGGGCGATTGCCAATCGCCGCTACGATTTTTGAAATAAGAACCACGCTGATTTTCGTTCGCGTCGGTCCGCGCCGTCTTTTCGCGAGCCCAATCGAAAACCATGAGATTGGATCAGCTCAATATCCGACGCGACCAGCCCGTGCTCAGATTGAGGCGATTTGAAGATCGCATATAACAGCCAGAATCCATCCGATGCAAGCACACGGTTTAATTGCACTAAATAATCCGACTTTTTCTCGATACCGTGAAAACATCCCATATCGAGCGCAAAATCGAACGGACCTTCAATCCCGGTGAGTTTAGTGGCATCGCCCACGCGTAGATCAGCCCGGATATTTGCTTTTTTGATTTTGCCTTTTGCAATCTGAATCGCGCGCGGCGCAAAGTCAATGCCGGTGACTTGCCATCCGTTTTGGACCAATGTAATCACATTGGTTCCGGTGCCGCATCCGATATCAATCGCGCGGCCCGCGGGGTGTTTGGAGATGAAATCAAAAAGTTCGGGGGGAGAAATACCGGTATCCCATGGCGGACGGCTGAAATACCAAAAATTAAAGTTGATTCGGCGAAGCAAATTCATGGGAAAATGGTTTGAGTTTAGATAAAGTCATCCAAAGGTTATGACAACCCACACTTTGACAATTCAACCTTATTCTTTTACAATCACGCCGCTGGCATCATTTCATTTTCGGGAAAGGTTGTCATGAAAGAGTATACCACTGAGTTTCTCCGCAATATCGCGCTGGTTTCGCATGGCAGCGCGGGCAAGACTATGTTGGCAGAATCGTTTCTGCACCTAACGGGGGCAACGACCCGTCTCGGAAAGATCGAGGACGGGACCACCATCTCGGATTACGATGAAGAAGAAATCCGAAGAAAGATTTCCATTTACACCACTGTTCTTCCAGTTGAATATCGCGACCACAAGATCAACGTGCTGGACGCGCCGGGCTTCACTGATTTTGTCGGCGAAGTGATTTCGGCGCTCAGCGTTGCTGATGGCGCGGTGGTGCTGGTCGATTCTGTGTCAGGCGTGGAAGTCGGTACGGAAATCGCGTGGCGTTACGTGGATGATTTCAAACTGCCGCGCTTTGTGGTGATCAACAAACTCGACCGCGACAACGCCGACTTTGCAAAGGCTTACGCATCTGTCGAAGAATTTGCCCATGCGCGCGGCGAGCGATTGGTCAAAGTGCAGTTGCCCATCGGCGAGAAGCATGACTTCAAAGGTGTGATTGATTTGATCTCGATGAAAGCTTTTATGGCAGACGGAAAAACCGTGACGGACATTCCTGCCGATATGCTGGCTGCCGCGAAAGAAGCCCATGGAGTTCTAGTCGAAGCCGCCGCAGAAGGGGAAGACACACTGCTCGAAAAATATCTCGAAGCCGGTTCTCTCTCGGACACGGAGTTGATCGTCGGTTTAAAAGACGTGGTTCGCTCGGGAGCCTTTATCCCGGTCTATTGCGCCGCGGGCGGACATGAGATCGGCATTCTGCCTTTGCTTAATGGCTTTGTTGACCTGATGCCTTCACCTGCACAAGCGCCTGCGCGCGTGGCGGCTGGCAAGAGCGGAGAAGAGACTCTAAGCGCATTGGATAGCGGTTCGCTGGCCGCCTACGTTTGGAAGACCACCGCCGATCCGTTCGTAGGGAAGATGACGTATTTCCGTGTCGCATCCGGTGCGGTTCAAGCTGATTCGCATGTGTGGAATCAAAATAAGAATGTGGAAGAGCGCATGTCCGGGTTGCATATTCAGCGCGGCAAAGAATCGATCGCGGTTAAAGTGATCCATGCTGGTGATATTGCCTCGGTCGCGAAGTTGACCGTCACAGCCACGAGTGACACGTTATGCGATAAGAATCATCCGGTGACGATTGCTCCGCCCAAATTCCCAGCCGCGTTATATCGCGTGGCGATTTCTCCGAAGACTCAAGCTGACGCTGCAAAAATTTCTCCAACATTGACTCGTCTGTGTGAAGAAGATATGACGCTCTCCTGGTATAACGAACATGCTACCGGTGAGACCGTTTTGCAGGGCATGGGTGACCAGCATATTGATGTTGCGATGCATCGCGCTCAGACGAAATTTCAGGTTGGGCTTCTGCCGCATGAGCCGAAGGTCCCTTATCGTGAAGGCATTACAAAGAAAGCATCCGCTCAATATCGCCACAAAAAACAATCGGGCGGCTCGGGACAATTCGGCGAAGTGCATTTGCGCATCGAGCCATTGCCCACCGCCGACTTTGAATTTACCGATGAATTGGTCGGCATGAATCTGTCAAAGTCATATTTGCCTCCCATTGAAAAAGGTATTATCGCTACGATGGCGCATGGCGCTTTTGCCGGCTATCCGATGAGCAACGTCAAAGTGATTGTGTATGATGGCAAAGAGCATCCGGTTGACTCGAAGCCGGTGGCGTTTGAAATTGCCGGGCGTGAAGCGTTCAAGCTGGCGGTACAGGACGCGGGTCCGGTACTGTTCGAACCGATCATGAATGTACACATCATCGTTCCGGATGCGAATATGGGCGATGTGATGGGCGATCTTAATACTCGTCGCGGACGCGTTCAAGGCACGGAGTCAGAGCATGGCAACACGGTCGTTGTGGCGCATGTTCCGTTAGCGGAGATGTTGCGATACACATCTCAACTTCGTTCCATCACTGGCGGACGCGGATACTTCACGATGGAACTCGATCATTATGATATTGTCCCATCTCACATCGCGAGCACCATCGTCGAGGCGCATAAGAAAGAGATGGAAGCGAAGAAGGAAGAATAGCAAAGCTGCTGGTCGAGTAGGCGGCGGGATCTCGATACATCCTTTGGATACTCGACCGCCGCCG
>DATCTP010000436.1:0-5164 GCA_036567885.1 Anaerolineales bacterium
CACACCGCGCGCTTCCGTTTTTCGCTGAGCGGGAATCATCAAGAGAATCATCGCTGCCACGACTGGAGTAAAAACAATTACGCTTAATACAGGAAAAGCCATCATCCACCTCTTAGAATAAGTGCATCACCGCTTTATTGATAACATCCAAAATCCACGCGGGCCAAATACCGGTTACCAAAATCAAAGCCATCAGCGGAGTCATGACGATAATTTCACGCGTGTTGATCTCGGTTAGTTTGTGTTCGCCGTGCGCCCAATGCTCATTCATTGGACCATGCAGGACTTTTGAAATTCCCTTCAAAATATACGCGCCAGTGAACAATAAGCCAAGCATCGATATTGCCGTATAAGGAGTCAACAACGGATACGAGCCTCGCACCACGAGAAACTCAGAAACAAATCCATTCAAGCCGGGCAAACCCAGCGACGCCATCGAGGTAAAGATCAGGATGCCGCCATAGATCGGAACGAGCGGGAACAATCCGCCAAACTCATCGAGGTTGCGCGTGTGTGTACGCTCATAGATCACGCCGACGAGGAAGAACATGCCAGCCGCTGATAAACCGTGATTGAACATTTGCAGAATCGCACCGTTCATCGCAATTCTCGCATCGGCTGTTCCAGCCGCCATAGCGGCCGCGGCGATACCGAGCACTACAAAGCCCATATGGTTGACCGAGGAATATGCAACGAGTCGCTTGAAATCTTTTTGGGCGAATGAAGCGAACGCGCCAAAGACAATCGCGGCGGTGGCCAGTAAAGCCAATGCAGGTGCATAAGCTTTGGCTTGATCCGGATAAAGCGGCAGAACAAGACGCAAGAATCCATATGCGCCAAGTTTCAATAACACACCAGCCAGCAACATCGAACCGGCAGTCGGCGCTTCCGTGTGAGCATCAGGCAACCATGTATGAAACGGCCAGATCGGAACTTTGATGGCGAAGGCAATAACGAAAGCCCAGAAGACCACATCCTTCACAGTTGCAATCGGGAAGCCAAGCAAAGAGCCTTGAGCAGAAGTCCAATTTGCGGTAATGGCAGCCAGATCAAAGGTCCCAAAGAGAGCGCCGAGCAACTGAATGCCGAGAAGAAGTCCGAGCGATCCGCCCATCGTGTAGATCATGAACTTGAGCGATGCATAATTCCGGTTGGCGCTGCCCCACTGATTGATGAGGAAGTACATCGGCACGAGACCAATTTCCCAGAAAACGAAAAAGATCAGCAGGTCAATCGCCATGAAGACGCCGAGCATTCCAGTTTCCAAGAAAAGGAATAACATCAAGTATGGCTTAATGCGGTCTGAAACACTGAACGAAGCAAGAAGTGCCAACGGCGTCAACAGCGTGGTCAAGAGAACCATCGTCAACGAAAGACCGTCAACTCCCAAGTGAAGTGAAGAGCCGATGGCGGCATACCACGTATATTGTTCCTGGAACTGATAGCCAGTTGCATCCGGCTTGAATTGAATCCACAAATACACTGACAACGCCAACGGAATCAGGCTGGCCACGAATGCGAACCAACGCAAAAGTTTGGCTTCATCCTTCGGCAGGAAAAGCATCACCAACGCCGAACACGCTGGGAAGAATAAAATCAAACTGAGAAGATGGGAATTCACAAAGTCCATTACATCGCTCCGATCTGGCTACACAATCACCAGAAGGTAATAAAGCAAGCCTGCGATCGCCAGCAAGACGATCAACGAAACCAGCATATATTGCTGAATGCGTCCCGATTGGATTGGACGCAAATTTTTTCCAACCCATTGCGTAACATGAGCCGTGCCATCGCCAAAAAATCGGTTGATAACTGGCAGGTCAAAGTAATTACGAATGATCGAACCAATACCATTCGCCGCCTTGCCAAACAAATGAAGAACGCCATCTATTAAACCTTTGTCCACCCACTGATAAACAAAGGTTTCCGCAAACCAATAAGATGGTTTGATGAACACAACGTTATAAAGTTCGTCGAAGTAATATTTGTTCTTAAGCAGCGGGATTTGAAGTTTATCCTGTTCGGGTACAGATACATTTCTATACGCCAACCAACCGAAGAATAAACCGCCCAAGGAAACTACCAGTGAAGTTCCAAACACAATCCAACTGAATGGAGATTCTGCCGGCATCACTGCTAATGTGCTCCCGACAAATTCATGGAACCAACTCGGATTCAAATGCAAACCGAGAAAATCCTGCGGAATGCCGACCCAGCCATAACCGATGGCGAAGATTGCCAACACAACCAGCGGCGCAATCATCGTCCACGGGGTTTCATGCGCGTGCTCCGCCTCTTTGGTGCGCGGCCCACCGAGAAAGGTCAAAGTGATTTGACGCATCGTGTAGAACGCAGTCAGGAACGCGGCAACAGCAAGTGTAATGAAAACAATCAAGTGTCCGTTATTGAACGCGCCAGAGAATATTTCATCTTTTGACCAAAAGCCGGCTGTCAAAAGCGGAAAGCCGGAAAGCGCAAAACCGCCGATGAGAAATGTCCAGAACGTGATCGGCATCTTCTTGCGAAGTCCACCCATGTTGAACATGTTTTGCGGATCCACATTGTGATCGCCGGTATGCAAAACGCCGTGCTCCATTCCATGAATGACAGAACCGGAACCGAGGAAGAGCAAGGCCTTGAAGAAGGCATGAGTAACCAAATGGAACGCTGCGGCGACATACGCGCCCGTGCCCAACGCCGCAACCATGAAACCCAGTTGCGAGATCGTCGAATACGCCAGCACGCGTTTGATGTCGTTCTGTGCAACCGCAATCGTCGCGGCAAAAATGGCTGTAAATGTTCCGATGAACGCGATCACCGTCATTGTCTTCGGGTCGAGGCTGATCAGCGGGAACATGCGAATGATCATGTACACGCCCGCGGACACCATCGTCGCGGCATGGATCATGGCACTGACCGGCGTTGGACCTTCCATCGCATCCGGCAACCAAACATGGAGCGGGAACTGAGCCGATTTACCAATCGTCCCGATGAAGAGAAGCAAACCAATCAAGCCCGCCGCCGAAAGTCCGAAGATGGGAGTCGGTACGCTTGCTAACGTATGCAAAACCTGCGCTTGGAAAATATCGCGATACGAAAGCGAACCGGTGGCGCTATAAAGGAAGGCAATGCCCAACAGCATGAACACATCGCCAACACGCGTGGTCATGAACGCTTTGACCGCCGCAGCGCGCGCGGATGGCTTAGCATACCAAAAGCCGATTAATAGATATGAACACAAGCCCATGATTTCCCAACCTGCGAACAAGGTCAGCAAGTTATCGGAAACCACGAGCGTAAACATGCCAAATGCAAACAAACTGATAAAGGCGAAGAAGCGCGAGTACATCGGCTCAACGGATGGAACTTGATGTCCATGTTCGTCGGTCGCGCCATGCGGCGGAAGTCCGGGATGATCGTGATCGCCAGCAGGTTGTCCATAATTATGATAGCCAACGCTGTACAAGAAAATCATCAAGACCGTCCACGCCACGAAGAACAACGTTACCGCGCCGAACGGATCAATCTGCACACCGATCTTGAGCCAGGTATCCGCAGTTGGAATCCAATTTATAAATGAAGCAAACGGGGTTTTTCCCAGATCCGGTGTGCCGATGGCGCGCACAAAAACAATCATCGCACCCAACCACGAAAGCAATGCCGCACCGATAGCCACAGTGTGGCTAAGCGCCTTATTCCGATTCGTAAACAACACAATCAAAAAGAACGCAAGGATGGGCGGTAAAGGAATTAGCCAGATCAATGTTTCGGTCGTCATGTTCTCCTACCACTTCATCAAATCAAGTTCATCGGCAATCACCGTATTGCGACGGCGATATACCGAAATGACCAGCGCCAAACCAACCGCTACTTCAGAGGCGGCAACCGCGAACACGATGATCGCGAAGACTTGTCCCGCCATCTGTGAAACGTCGCCATAACGCCAGAACGAAACCAGATTAATGTTCACCGCGTTCAGCATTAATTCGATACCAAGCAAAATCGCAACTGCGTTCTTGCGGGAAAGCACGCCAAACAATCCGATGCTAAACAATGCCGCTGAAAGAATGAGATACCAGGAAAGTGGGATCATCAATACTCCTATTTCCGATTGAATGCGATATATACCGAGCCGACCAATGCGGCTAACAACAAAACCGAAGCAACTTCAAATGGAAGAACAAATGCATCCGGCGAAATCAAGGCTTTACCCAACTGCCCCACCGCGTCATAATTCGACGGGAAATCTGCCGCGGCTTTCGAAAAGCCGTTCCAACTCTGAAGCATCCAGAACAATCCGCCAAAGGTCAGAAGTGAAATGATGACATTCAACCACCAGCCATTGTTCAACTGCGGGCCGCTGTCACGCATATCTTTGCGAGTCAACATCACCGCAAAGATGAACAAAATTGCGATTGCGCCGATATAGACCACAACCTGCACAACCGCAAGAAAACTGGCGTTGAGAATGGCATACAACACCGCCACGCCGAACAATGTCACAATCAACCACAAGGCGGCGTGGATGAGATTGCGAGTCGTCACCACCATCAATGATGATCCAAGAATGACTAATCCAACAAACAGGAAGAAAATTTGCGAGGCAGTCATGTCATTCTCCTAATGATGGGCCGCCACTGGGGCTGGAACAATGCCATCGGCTTTTTCGCGTTGACTTCGGCTGAATCCGCGCAGAATTTCGACGATGATCCAGCCGAGCAAAACATTTGTCAGAAGCATGCCCAGGATGTAGATTCCGGTTGAAGCGCCGCGCAGAAGCGTATTCATGAGCGCGGTCAACATCAATAACACGAACGCCAGCGGTGTCAGGAACTTCCAGTTAAACGCCAGCATATGGTCAATACGGATACGCATCACGGTATATCGGATCCACATGATGACCCAGTAACCAAACATCGCTTTGGCAAGTAGAATGACTGCCGCCACCAGCGGACCGAGGTTCTCAAGCCCAAAGAAATGGTAGCCGCCGAGGAAAAGAATCGCCCAGAAGCCGCCGAATGTAAAGGCATGCAAAAGTTCACCTGCATAGAACAAGCCAAACTTCATACCGGTGTATTCGATATGGAAACCGGCGACAATTTCCGATTCAGCTTCATTCAAATCAAACGGTGCGCGTCCTAACTCGGCAATCGCCGCAATCATA
>DATCTP010000437.1:0-4336 GCA_036567885.1 Anaerolineales bacterium
CGCGGGTGGTGAAGGAAGCGTTCGTCGCCTTCGATGCGCGTGCCAAGCATAAACATTGCGCCGGGTGCCATTTCCGTGAACGAGCCGAAGTCTTCGGCGCCCAGTCCTTTTGTAATCGGTGAAACATGTTCTTTTCCAAGCAAGTCGGCGACTACCGTTTCAATTCGCTTGGACGCGTCTGAATGATTACTCATGGGCGGATAACCGATTTCAAATTTCAACTCGTAATTTCCGCCGAGCGTTTTTGCAATTTCGAATGCGCGTTTGATTTCTTCGTGGAGTTGCGTTTCTACTTTTTTGGTTGTGTATCGCAGCGTGCCGGAAATATCCACTTGGGCGGGGATGACGTTTTGAGTGAAGCCGCCGTTCAATGTTCCAATGCTGACCACCGCCGGATCGAATGGATCTAAACGGCGCGACACAATCGCGTTCAATGCGATCATGATATGGGCTGCGATGTAAAAAGGATCAACCGTATTATGTGGCGCCGCGCCGTGACCGCCCTTGCCGATGATGCGCCCATACCACGAGTCGACGCCGCCGGACGACGGCCCATCGCTGATTTGAATATCGCCCACCGCCTCAGCCGGATCAACATGCAAAGCAATGATCATGTCCACGCCTTCCATGGCGCCGTCGGCAATCATGCGCGGTGCGCCGCTGATCCCTTCCTCGTCGCCGCGTTCTTCAGATGGTTGAAACAGGAATCGAACTTTTCCGGGAAATTTTTCTTTGGCAAGTAAAGTCGCCGCGCCCAATGCCATCGCGGTGTGACTATCATGTCCGCAGGCGTGCATCGTTCCGTCATTTTGGGATTTATAGGGAACATCGTTTGCTTCCAGAATGGGCAATGCATCCATATCTGCACGGATGGCGATGCACGGACCGTTATCATCGCCTAAATCAGCGACAACGCCGGTTCGTCCCACGTTGCGGCGGACTCGATATCCGAGTTTTTCCAACTCTTCGGCGACTTTGGCTGACGTGCGAAATTCCTGGAATCCCAATTCGGGGTGCATGTGGAAGTCTCGCCGCCATTCGATGATTTCTTCCTGGATGTGATACGACTGTTTTAGCATTTTTATTGTGTCAACTTTTATTTTTCCAATGCGTTGATGATCTTATCGAATTCCATGCTTAGCTTTGGATCGAGCGGGTCGGGTTGATGCTCGGCAAGAATTTTGCGCGCTTTCGCTAAAGCCCAATCGCGTCCGTCATCTTTTTTCGCTTCCCATTCGCCGTATGGACGGCGATCCATGAATTGCGGCATGAATAGATCATGCATGTGTTGGCGGGTATGCTTTTGGGCGAGGAAATGTCCCGAAGGTCCGACCGCCGCAATCGTTTCGAGGGCGAGCGTTTCTTCATTGACTTCGATGCCATGCATCATTTTTTCGATGATCGAGAAAATTTCGCAGTCCATCATCATTTCCGCATACGACCAAATGCGGCTGCCATGCAAAAAGCCAACGCCCAACAACATATCGGACATCACGATGCTTGCCATGAACGTGGATAGACTGTTTTCGATGCCCGCCTGCCAGTTTGGTTCTTTGGCGCCGGTGGCGAACGATCCCATCGAAAGCGGAATTTTGTAAAAATCAGAAAGCACATTTGTCGCCGCGCCGAATAGAAAATCTTCAGGACCGCCGCCGGTGTATGCGCCGGAGCGAAGATCAGATGCAGTTTGTGCCGCGGCATAAAAGACCGGCGCGCCGGGATATGCCAATTGCAATAAGGCGGTCGCGGCGATCACTTCCGCGTTGCCGACCGCCAGCGTGCCAGCCATTGTCGCGGGACCGGTGGTGAGACAAGCGGACATCGTCATGAAGCCGGTGGGGATTCCAACTTCCGCCGCGAGCAACGCCGCGTCGAGCGACCCGCCATCGTGTCCGAGCGGAGGCGCAGTGCATTGCATCAATGAAAGAACCGGTCGTTTGCGAAGCGCTTCTTTTCCGCCCGCGATCATCGAAGCCATTTCAATCGCAGCTTTGGCTTCATGCTGGCTGTAAATACTTTCGGTTTGAACGTGCTTGGTGGAATTTTCCCAAATGGCTTTGATCTCATGCAAGCCGCGCGTTTGCGGCGGCGTGTCCTGCGCGGAAACCGGCACCCAATGAAATGCAACTTCCTCAGTCGCATCGGCGATGCGCGCGATGTCAATCACATCCTGGAGTTTTGACGTGCGCCGCTCGCCAGTTTGGATATCAATCACTTCCACGCCACAGCCATCAGTGCCGACGAAAACGTGATTGCCATCCAGCGGCAAATCCTGGTTCGGATCGCGCGCCGCGAGCGGATACACCGGCGGACATTTCTTCAATGCGGATTCGATCAATTCGCCTTTGGCTTTGACGATTTTTCGTTCGCGGTCAACTTCGGCTCCGTGCGCCGCCCAAATATCCAACGCGCGCTTCGACGGAAATTTCACGCCGACTTTTTCGATGATCCACAAAGTCGCATCGTGAATCTTTTTAACCTCGGCTGGAGTCAAAATCTCCAACTTCAATTTTGGGTTGGTGATGGATTTTATATTCTTGGTCATGATGCCCTCCCGTGTCTCCCGTCCCTCAACAGGATTCGACGGATTATTCAACGCCCATCAGTTGCTTGGCTACATGGACTGCGCCGACGGCGTCTTCGGAATATCCATCGGCTTTGATGGACTTGAACCAATCGCGCGTGATCGGTGCGCCGCCCACCATGACCTTGAAGCGGCCGCGCAGACCTTCCTTTTCCAGTGTTTCGATCACTTCTCTTTGTTTGACCATCGTGGTGGTCAGGAGAGCGCTCATGCCGATAATATCGGCATTCACTTCAATGGCTTTACCGATGATCTTATCCGGCGAGGCGTCCACGCCGAGATCGTACACCTCGAAGCCGGATGAACCGAGCATGGTCCCCACCAATGTTTTCCCGATCTCGTGAATATCGCCTTCGACGGTTGCCAGCACAACTTTGCCGAGCATCCGGCGTTCGGTGCCTTGTTTTTTCAGTTCCGGGTTAAGCACGGCAACCGCGGCTTTCATCGCTTCGCCGGCCATTACCAGCTCAGGTAGGAACGCTTCGCCGCGCCCGAAGGCGTCGCCGACCGTGTTGACGCCAATCACGAAGCCATCGGTAATGGCTTGCAGGGGCGGAACGCCGACTGTAATGGATTCTTTTGCCAAGGCGGCGGAGGCATCCGAATCGCCGTCAATGATACTCTGAGCCATTTTCTTGAAAAGTTCTTCATGCATAGAATGGTTTCTCCTTTGGAAATGACGATGCGAGAACGTTATTTCGGTATTCTTTACTGGCGCAATTATAAATTATATGCGTTTGAGCCGATAGTATGACGATTGTCACGTCAAACCGGCGGGAGAGGTTTGGCTTTCATCTAAATTGGGTTGATACGAAATCGAAATATGTTTACACATCATTAACTTTCTCTTCAATGTTCGTTAATAAGGAAATGTTATTTTACTATGGTAGCGCTTGGAAATATTATGCAACATCCGACCTTAGTCTATCAGATAAAGCAAGTCCAAGCAGTTTTTCTTTACTTTTTCTGGAAAGTGGGTCCGATTTTTGCCTGCTCAAAAATTTTGTTAGGTGGGAAAATGAAAGTATGATGCAAACAATTGCCGCGATTGACGTTGGTTCGAACGCCATCCGAATGATGGTGGGCAGGTTTAATGAGACCCGCAAGATGGAAGTGCTGGAGAATATCCGCTTGCCGGTACGGTTGGGGACGGATGCATTCGGCTCCGGCCGTTTGCGCGAAGTCACGATTCAGCAAACGATAAATGCCTTTCATCATTTTCAGAGAGTTGCGTCGGATTTGGAAGTGAGCAGGATCCGTGCCATTGCCACCAGCGCAATGCGGGAAGCGGTCAACGGTGACATCTTAATAGATCGCGTCTTGCGCGCTACCCGAATTGGAATCGAAACCATCAGCGGGGAGGAAGAAGCGCGGTTGGTTCATCTGGCGGTGGCGAACGCGATTGATCTTAAAGGGAAACATGCCGTGCTGATTGATATCGGCGGCGGAAGCGTTGAAGTAACCATTGCTGAGGACAAAAAAGTGATTTCCACCGAAAGTTACAACATGGGTACAGTTCGCTTGCTCGAAAAATTGAATGGGGAGAGTAAATCCTTTTTCTCTTTCGGCGCTTCAAAACATCCGCTCAGCCTGCTGATTCGCGAATATGCGGAAGCCGCGCGTCAGCGCATTGACCGAGAAATTGGCAAGGCAAAAGTGGATGTGTGTGCGGGAACCGGCGGAAACGTAGAAGAGATGGGCCGGCTCCGACAAAAGCTTTTCAAACGCGACAGCGATAAATTGATCACGATG
>DATCTP010000438.1:0-4775 GCA_036567885.1 Anaerolineales bacterium
ATGTTTACGATTTTTATTCCAACGGCGGATGGAGCAATACCGGCGCATCCACCCTCGACTTTCAACCGTCGAGCCAGACCTTGAATCTCGTCAACGCCCCGGACCGCGTCGAATCTCAGTTCCAATTTACGATGCAATTGCCGCAGCAAAGTCTGTTGTACGCGCCGTCCGAGCCGGTATGGGTGAATCGACCCGGCAATGTGATGATAACATCCGCAAGCGGCGGGGAAAACGATCCGCTGGCGTGGTTTGCGAATCCGCCGATCCCACAAGGCGCCGACTATCAGGTCCGCGCCGCGATTGCCGATCCGTCGGTCGCGAATTTGGAAGCGGCGGGAACGAATTATCCATCGTGGGTTGTGAATCGTTATCTTGAAGTCCCGCAAAACATTGAACCTGCGATCCAAACACTTGCCGTACAAATCGCTCGCGGAAAGAACACGCCATACGACCAAGCCGAAGCGATCACGAAATATCTGCGCGGCACGATTCAATATTCGATCACGGTTCAGCCTCCGCCGCCCGGCGTGGACCCGGCGGTATGGGTTTTGTTCGATACCAAAAAAGGATTCTGCAATTATTACGCCAGCGATGAAGTCTTGATGCTGCGTTCGATTGGAATTCCGGCGCGCATGGCAGTGGGCTTCGCTGAGGGCGAAAGAAGCGGCGACTCGTTTACGGTTCTCAACCACGATGCGCACGCCTGGCCCGAAGTTTATTTCCCTGGCATCGGATGGATCGAGTTCGAACCGACCGTCATTCAAAATCCCATCGTGCGCCCCGCGGGCAAATCGCAAATCGCCAATGAATCAAATAATAATGCTTCATCGAATGCCAATTCCCATAAACCGAAAGAGAATTCTTCATCCGAATCAAATTCAGCAAGCAAACCACTTGCATTCAATTCTTTGCTTAACAATATTCTGTTAATCAGCTTTTTGTTGCTGGTGATCGGTTTGATGATTTTTGCATTTCGCCGTTATCGTTTCTTGGATCAAATGCCGGTTTATCTATCGAACGGTTTGGGCCGCATCGGCGTGTCGACTCCGTCTTGGATCAATGCCTGGGTCAATTGGAATCAAACGACATCGGCGGAACATTCCTTTGCCAGCATCAACTGGAGTCTGCGCTGGCTGGGAAGTCCGCAACCGATTTACGCCACCGCCGCCGAACGCGCCGCGGCGTTGATCCAATTATTGCCATCGGCAAAAGAATATATCGAAACGGTTGCATCGGAGCATCAGTCCGCGCTATTCACAAAGCGTTCTCCCGACTTAGTGCGAGCGCGGCGAGCCGGTATGATTATCATTCTCCTTACACTTCGCTACAAATTCCTCAGGTTTTGGAGCGCAATTTCAGGCGCTGATGTATACTCGGGATAATTATGGATTCGGATAAGACTCGTCCCACGACCCTTCATGAACACGTCAACACACTGGCGTTGCAGGCGGGGAAAATGCGCGACGAGTTCCAAAAGAAAAAGTCGCGCGATCTTCCGGCAGACGCCGTTGAGAATCTAAATCAACTGGCAGTTTCGTTGAGCAAGATCGGCTTTCAAATGGAAACATTCGAAGCCCAGCACGGAAATTTGCTGGCGCTTGCCAACATTGGGCAGGTGATCAATTCCTCGCTCGAGCTGGATGAAGTGCTCCGCATCGTGATGGATAACATCGTGCACCTGACGCGCGCCGAGCGCGGTTACTTGATGCTCCGCAACGAACAAGGCGAGATGATCACACGCATGGCTCGCAACTGGGAACAGGAATCGATCAAGTCGAACGAAGCCGCCACCAGCCGCACCATCGTCCAGCGCGTGATCGAAACCGGCGAACCCATTATCACCACCAACGCGCAGGAAGACCAGCGCTTCAGTGGACAGGAAAGCATCGTCGCTTTGAATCTGCGTTCGATTTTGTGCGTGCCGCTCAAAGTCAAGAATGAACTGATCGGCGTCATCTACGCCGATAATAGAATCCGCACCGGCATCTTCGCCGAAACAGAAAAAGATTTATTGGTGGCGTTTTCGAATCAAGCCGCGGTCGCCATCGAGAACGCGCGTTTGTTTTCATCGCTCCGTCAAACCTTGGCGGAAGTCACCGGATTGAAAAATTTAATGGACAATGTGTTTGCGTCCATTGCCAGCGGCGTGATCACCGCAAATATTCAGAATCAAATCACGCTGGCGAACCGCGCCGCCGAATCAATTCTGGGTGAGACTGCGACGAACATCGTCGGTCATCCGCTGGACGAAGTGCTGGCTTCCGTTTCGAAAGAACTTCAACCGCGCCTGAACGAAGTCCGCCAAACGGATAAGCCCATCGTTGATCTTGAAGTAAGTCACAACTCGCCTTCGCGCGGCAACGTGGACTGGCGGCTGAATCTCTCTCCGCTCAAAGACGCGGGACAAAAAACTCAAGGCATTGCCATTGTCTTGGACGATATGACCGAGCGCAAGAAACTCGAAGCGCAGCGCCGATTGCTGGAGCGCATGGTTTCTCCCGCTGTGCTCGACCAGATCAACCTGAATAGTTTTCAAATCGGCGGCAAGAAAGTGGATGTCACGTGTTTATTCGCCGACATTCGCGGTTTCACCAGTTACAGCGAAAAACAAACACCGGAAGATTTGGTGGCGGTATTAAATCTATATCTCGCCGCGGCGGCGGAAGCCGTGCTGGCGCATGAAGGCACCGTGGATAAATTCCTCGGCGATGCGGTGATGGCGTGGTACAACGCACCGTTGCCGCAACCCGATCACACGTTGCGCGCGGTGAAGACTGCGCTTGCCATCCGCGAAGCAATTGAGAAATTGCATAAAGAATTGCCGGAGAAATCTCATTTGGATTTCGGCGTCGGGATTCATTACGGCGAAGCGGTATTGGGTTGGATCGGCACGGAGAAGCGACTCGAATACACGGCGATTGGCGACAGCGTCAACACTACCAAACGCATTCAGGAAAACTCAGCCAAGAGTCAAATCTTGATCAGCAAGGACGCCTACGAGCGCGTGAAGAATCAAGTGGACGCCAAGCCTTATGCGCCGCTGACGGTCAAAGGCAAGACACAACCGATTGAAGTGTATGAAGTGATGGGATTAAAGTAAGTTCAATACAACCGCTTTTGTAACCAGAATGCCACGTTCACCAATCCGATCATTACGGGCACTTCCACCAACGGTCCAATCACCGCGGCAAATGCCTGCCCTGACGAAATGCCAAATACAGCCACAGCCACCGCAATGGCCAATTCAAAATTATTGCTTGCTGCGGTGAACGACAACGTTGCTGTTTTGGAATAATCGGCTCCGACTGCTTTCCCCATGAAAAAGCTGACCATGAACATCAGCGCGAAGTAGATCAACAATGGGATGGCAATCCGTACAACATCCAACGGCAACTGGAGGATGTATTCGCCCTTCAAACTGAACATGACTACAATGGTAAACAGCAAGGCGATCAAGGTAATCGGGCTGATCTTTGGAATGAAACGAGTGTAATACCACGCCTTGCCCTTCACCTTGACCAATATCCAACGCGTGAAGAAGCCAGCCAAGAACGGAATGCCCAGATAGATGAATACGGTCTTGGCAATTTCGCCAATCGTGATCTCCACCAAGGCGCCCTTCATTCCAAACCAGGTCGGCAGTACCGTTATAAACACATAAGCATAGACGCTATAAAACAACACCTGAAACACGCTGTTAAAAGCCACCAGTCCCGCCGCATATTCGGTGTCGCCATGCGCCAGTTCATTCCAAACAATGACCATGGCAATGCAGCGCGCCAGACCGATCAGGATCAAGCCGGTCATATATTCTGGATAGCCCCGGAGAAAGATGATCGCAAGTCCAAACATGATGATCGGGCCAACGATCCAGTTTTGTAGAAGCGACAAACCCAATATCTTCCAGTTACGGAATACTTCGCCTAATTCATCGTAACGGACTTTTGCCAGCGGCGGATACATCATCAAAATCAACCCAACCGCAATCGGGATGTTGGTTGTCCCCACCGAAAATACTTCATTGAAGGATTTCACCGCATCGGGGATCAGAAATCCCAATCCCACGCCGAAAGCCATCGCAAGAAAAATCCAGAGCGTGAGATAACGATCAAGGAATGAAAGGCGTTGAACGACAGGAAGAGCAATGGGTGAGCTTTTCGTTTTTTCCATTTGATCTCCAACTTCATTGTAACAAACAAATGCACTACCTTACACAGCAGTGCATCCTTTTTGTCGGCGATGAATATCCTCTTTTCTCTATACAGGAATATTCTGTTCCATCAGCCACGATTCGATTTTCTTTTCGATAAGATTACGTACTTCCCGAAACTTGGCAAGCTTTTCCTCTCCCGTTCCTTCAAACTTAGCAGGGTCTTCAAACGACCAGTGCATTCTCTTATTGACGCCGGGCCATGTAGTAGGGCAATTCTTTTCGGCATCATCGCAAACCGTGATCAGGTATTGAAAGAGCATCTTTCCAAGATAAACATCCACGCCCTTTGATTTTTGTCCAGAAATATCAATCCCAATTTCTTTCATCACTTCGATGGTAAGTGGATTTAACTCTCTGGGTTCCAGACCCGCGCTGTGTGGCTCAAAATATTCGTTCCCATATTTGCGAAGAAACGCTTCCGCCATTTGACTGCGAGCTGAATTACCGGTACACAGAAATAAAACTCTTTGTTTGCTCATTCGCGCCTTTCTATAAGACTAGACCCTTATTATTATCTTTTGGTGTTAAAGATGATTTAACAACGTGTAATCCTTACATTAAC
>DATCTP010000439.1:0-3100 GCA_036567885.1 Anaerolineales bacterium
CTCGCGCCCCGCCTATCGCCAGGTGCGCGCTGCCATTTCGTGGGTCAATTCGGTGCTGGCGGAAAACGTGAATGGTGTGCGCGTGGTGCAGGCTTTTTCGCGCCAGAAGCATAATTACGAAAACTTTGCGAATTATGTCAATCGTTATCACCTCGAGCGTTCGATTTATACGGCCCGGCTGGCTTCGTTCTTCAGTCCCGTTGTGGATGTCTTGGGCGCCATCGCTACCATGCTGGTCGTGTGGCTGGGCGGTTCAGCGGTGCTTGGCAACCAGATCACGGCCGGCGTGCTGGTCGCGTTCGTTCTGTACATCAGCCGCTTCTTCGATCCGATCCGCGATCTGAGCCACCGCTTCGATGCGTTGCAGTCCACGATGGCGGGCGGCGAACGGATTCTTGCCCTGCTTGATACGGAGATCGAAGTGCGGGACGCGAACAACGCGCGCGATCTGCCCACCGTTTCCGGCAGAGTCCGATTCGAGTCTGTCTCATTCCATTATGAAGATGATCCCGCGCTGGTCCTCGACGACATCAATCTGGATATCCGCGCGGGCGAGACGGTCGCGCTGGTGGGTGAGACGGGCGCGGGCAAGACGACCATCGTCAAACTGCTGGGCCGCTTCCATGATCCGACTTCGGGCTGTGTGTGCGTGGACGGCTCCGATTTGCGGACGGTGACTCAGCGTTCGCTTCGCAGGCAAATGGGCATGGTCTTGCAGGACCCGTTTTTGTTCAATGGTTCGGTGAAGGAAAATATTTTGTTCGGGCGTTTGAAAGCCAGCGATGAGGATGTGATCGCGGCCGCGAGAGCTGTGGGCGCGCATGACTTCATCACGGGCTTGAAGAATGGTTACGAAACGTCGGTGGAGGAGGGCGGCGTTTTGCTCAGTGTGGGACAGCGTCAATTGATCTCGTTCGCACGCGCCTTGCTGGCTGACCCGCGCATTTTGATCTTGGACGAAGCTACCTCGTCGGTGGACACACAGACCGAGGGGATTATCCAGCGCGCGCTGGCGACTTTGTTGAAGGGCCGCACATCGTTTGTGATCGCGCATCGTTTGTCAACCATCACGAACGCGGATCGAATTGTGGTTGTGGATGGCGGAAAGATCATCGAGCAGGGCACGCACGAAGAGTTGTTGGCGAAGCAGGGAATGTATTACGGGTTGTATAAGACGGGATTTCAAGAATAATTTATCACGCTGAGCGGAGGTCTGAGCGAAGCATAGCGGAGCCGAAGACCGAAGTCGAAGCGCAATTTGCAGAAAAATTGATTGTTGCTTCAAACCTGCCCTTCGACTGCGCCGGAATACACCGGCTCCGCTCAGGGTGAGGAATCAATTATGGCTTACTACGTTTATATTCTCAAATGCTCGGATGGCTCATATTACACGGGGAGCGCCAGTGACCTTTCCCGTCGCATTTGGGAACATCAGGAAGGTGTTGAGCCGACAGCATACACTTTTCAACGGCGGCCAATTACGCTGGTTTGGAGCGAAGAAGTTGCAACGCATCTTGAAGCTTTGACTCATGAACATCAAATCAAAGGCTGGAGTCGCACAAAGAAGGAAGCTTTGATTCGCGGCGACTTTCAAGCAATTCATGAGATTGTGAAGAATGAAAGGAAACAACGAGAGCGAAATAAAAAGAAGGCATCGCACTGAGCGGAAGAATTGCGTTCTTGGCAATTCCTCAGTTGAAGCGCAGTTTGCAAACAAGCTGATAGTTCCCAGAATACTGCCCTTCGACTTTGCCGGGTCTCGATACGTTGCTTCGCAACTACTCGACCTGCGGCTCCGCTCAGGGCGGATTGTTAATACTTTAGAATTTCTTTTCCCCCAACCACGCTCAAGCAAATCACCAGCGGCATTGCGCAGACAATGTACAACATGCGGCTATCCACTGCCATGTAGACTGCGCTCAATGCAATGATGCCAATCCACACGAGCCAGGTTTGACGAATATTCTTCCGCAAGCCAAGTAAAGCCAATGCAAGCAAGATCAATTGAATCGCCATCATGGTGTATTCAAAAAGGCCGGGCGAATAACCGAACGCTTGGCTGACGCCCCAATCCAACCACAGCGGCAGAAAACGGAAAAGCGATAACAGAAGATATTGCGCCGGATGCGATGCGATCACCTGCAATCCTTCTTGCAGATAAACCTGATTCATTTGGGCTTCGTTCTCAGTGCCGCGTAAATCGGTTCGACGCGCGATCAGATTCTGAATCGCCTGCCAGCCTTCGTTCGTGCCGACGTAATGAAAATTGGTGGATGTGCCGAGCATGTAATTTTGACGGTACAGGTTGTACCCAACCAGCGTCGAGCCGAGCACCGGCTGACCGAAAACAATCTCATTTCGAATGAACCACGGAGCCATAAGCGCAAGGACGACCAAGCCAACCAGCAGGGCCGGGCGCAGACGCGTGAGGATCGTCTCTTTCAATTTCCAATGTTCAATGATGAGACCGATGATGATTACTCCCGCAATCACCATCGTCGCAGAACGTGAAAGGGCGGCAATGCCGAGTCCCAAACCAGCCAGCAGCCAGTCGCGGACGCGGTCGGATTTGCGGGCGCGGATGATGAACAACATCCCAAACGTGACTCCAAGCGCGGCGAGCAAATCGCCGGAGACTTGCGAGATCAGCCCGATGGCTTCAGGGTAGACCGCCCAAGCCAGGGCCGCGATGAGACCGGCGAAGGGGTCAATCAGTTCGCCGGTCAGGAAGAAGAGCGTGATCATGATCGCGATGTGGATGAATAATTCCGTCACGCCTGCCGCAAGCAGGGATTCTTTGAAGAGCATCGCAATGCCTGCAAACAATAATACCGGCAATGGTTCGCGCGCCGCGCTGACTTGATTCCCCGCATTGCAAAATGGAAAATAATATTGGATGCACAGGCTATAGCCGTGACCGTGGATCAGGTTCAGCGAAGTTGTCCACCAACTGGCGGTTTCGCCGAGCGCCAGCGTGGGCGGACGCAGTTGCAAAATGAGTATGCCGCCCAGCCATGCCAACGCGACCAGGAACACGAGGATGGTCGTTGCGTTGGATGAAATAGATTTTTGTATGGAGTGCATGGGTGAATTGTAATGC
>DATCTP010000440.1:0-4431 GCA_036567885.1 Anaerolineales bacterium
TGCTCAAGATTATTCTTCATGCACCGAATGTGATTATGCCGTTTTGCGAACCGGCGCGCGAACTGCGTCTGCAGAACGCGCCGCTTTGGCTGTGGCAGCGCAACTTGCTCGCGCCGTATGTGACGCGTGAAATGGAATTGAAAAAAGGCATGCCCATGCCGCCCGTTCACGAGCCGACTTTGGTTTATCGCGACAATCTGTTCTTTGATGAGCCGTATATTCGAACGTTTATGGCGGAGGCAAAAAAACGCAAGCGTGCGGTGCGCGCCGCCTTCTCCTCGGATGATCCGGCGTTCAAGGAACACGCCTTGCCGCTTTCCACATCCTACACGCCAGCCGGGAGCATTTATCTCGCCGATTTGTGGTATTACCCCAACGGTCCTGTCGCGGATGTAGAACCTTTGGTAATCGACCTGCAATCGCGCGAGATCGGCTATTATCACGTCCCGACCTATATGGCGGATCAAAGCGGCGATCTGCTTTTCCATGTGCCGTTGCGTTCATTGCTCGCCATCGATTCGTGGGTGCATATCTTCATTGCTGATGTGGTCTTCGGGTTATTCGGACGCGGGGCGCGCTTTGAAAAACGCCTCAATGAAGATTTGGGATTCAAATTGGGAATTCTCAGCAAAGCAGTTTATGAAGGGCGGCAATTGTTGGAATCTTCTTCATTGGTGAAGATCGGCAAGAACTGTGTGATTGATCCGCGTGCCGTTATTCACGGACCGACAACGATTGGCGATAACGTTACGGTCAATGCCGGTGCGGTGATCGAGAATTGTATTATCGGAAACAACGTGAATGTCTCACAGGATGTGCAGTTGATGCTTTCGGTGGTGGGGGATGGGACATTTATGCCGTTCCGTTCGGCGCTCTTTATGACCACCGTGATGGATAATAGCATGATCGCGCAGAATACTTGTCTGCAAATGTGCGTGGTGGGGCGCAATACATTTATCGGCGCAGGTTCAACGTTCACGGATTACAACCTGGTCCCGGCGCCTTTGAAGGCTTTGGATGGCAATGGCAAGTTGAGCGTTTCCAACCGACCGGTGATGGGCAGCGCGGTGGGACATAACTGCCGCCTCGGCTCGGGCATGATCGTCTATCCATCCCGCACAATTGAATCGGATGTGATCTTGGCTGCCTCAAAAGAGCGCCGTGTGATTGACCGCGACGTGCGTTATCAAGATAGCGACCATCATCATTTCAAGTCGGGGAATTTACACCAGGCTTTATATCACCGCCAGAAAGACCAGGAATTGGAGTCGTGGTAACGATGTCGTTGCGAGGAGCGGAGCGACGAAGCAATCTCCTTGCGAATGTGGAGATTGCTTCGGGCAAAAAACGCCCTCGCAATGACGGCGTTAATTCTTATGGATAGTTTTGCTTTTATCATTCACCCCATCGATCCGAAACGCGATGTCAGCCGCAAATTTCCATTGCTCGGAAAAGCCTTAACGGAAAACCAGATCAATTTTTTCTCCACATTCTTTCCGCCGGTTTATCTTTCCGAGATTGAAGGCATCACATCCGCCGCAACCGGTAAGCAGATCAAAGGCTGGTTTGTCGCTTGTCCGTACACGCCCAAGCGCATGATGGAATTGCCAGAGCGAACGGTTTATCGCAAGATCGTTCAAACTGGGCGCATGGCTGAAAAGTTGGGCGCGCAGATTTTGGGGTTAGGCGCATTCACTTCGGTGGTTGGCGATGCCGGTGTCACCATTGCAGAGCAACTGGATATCCCGGTCACCACCGGCGACTCATATACGGTTTCGCTGGCGGTGCAAGCGATTCGCGAAGCGGCAAGGCTGATGGACATTCCGCTCGATAAAGCGACCGCGGCAGTGGTCGGCGCGACGGGTGCGATTGGACGCGTCTGCGCGGAACTGTTAGCGGGCGATGTGGAACGCCTGATCCTGGTCGCCAGGGACGGGAAAAAACTCGAGGCTTTGCGCGAGCAACTTGAAGCCGGGGCCCGAGCCGACTTGGTCACCAGTACAAAGATGGAATCACTTGCCGAAGCGCAGTTGATCCTCACGGTCACGAGCGCCATCCATGATATTATTCATCCGGAGCATTTACGGCCCGGCAGCGTGGTTTGCGATGTGGCGCGCCCCCGCGACGTTTCTGCAATGGTTGCGGCGGCTAGAGATGATATATTAGTGATTGACGGTGGAATGGTGGATGTGCCAGGCCCCGTAAATTTTCATTTTGATTTTGGTTTTCCGGAAGGTAAGGCGTATGCCTGCATGGCTGAGACGATGGCATTGGCATTGGAAGGCCGCTTCGAGGATTACACGATTGGCAAGGATATTACATTGGAACGTGTGAACGAGATTACCGCAATTGCCGAGAAACATGGGTTCCGCCTGAGCGGGTTCCGCTCGTTTGAGCGCGAAGTGACGGAGGAACAAATTGAATCTGTGCGCCGCAACGCTCGCCGGGTCCATTCGACTCGACGGACGCCTGTTGTTGAAATGCGGCATGTTTGAGGAGGCTCTATGGGAAAAGCCCGATTGCTCGTTGTAGAAGATGATGTGGACATTGCCAACATGCTCAAGATTTATTTCTCCGGCATGGACTTCGAGGTGGACCTTGCTCACCGCGGCGCCGATGCGTTGGAGAAGACCAAGCATGTGCTTCCGCACTTGATCGTGCTCGACATCATGCTGCCGGATATTGACGGTTATGAAGTCTGCCGCAATTTGCGGACGAGCACGCGCACCAGTCACATCCCGGTCATCTTCTTGACGCAGAAGGATGAACGCAGTGACAAACTCCAGGGACTCGAACTCGGCGCGGACGATTACATCACCAAGCCGTTCGATATCGAGGAATTGAAACTGCGCGTGCAGGGCGCCATCCGGCGCTCGGAGCGCGAGAGTCTCACCGATCCGCGTTCGGGGTTGCCGGCCGGACGATTGATCGAAGAACAGTTGCGCCGCATCATCCGTGAAAAGAATTGGGCGCTGCTGGATATGCGCGTCAATCACTTCGATCCGTTCAAAGATGTGTATGGTTTCGTCGCCGGTGATGACGTGATGCGTTTCGCGGCGATGATGATCGGCGAAGTGGTGGATGAAGTCGGTACGCGAAACGATTTCATCGGTCACGCGGGCGGCGATAACTTTATCGTCATCACCACCAATGATGCCGCATCGCATATCAAACAGCGGGTCAAGGAACGCTTCGCGGCGGAAGTCCAAACGCACTACAACTTCATTGATCGCCAACAAGGATTCATGCAGGCTCCCAAAGCCGATGGCGGCATGGAAAAAGTTCCCTTCATGACCATGGCGGTGGGCATTGTTTCACCGAGTCAGCAATCGTTCGCGGATATCCGCGAGATCACTGAACTCGCCGCGGATGCGCGTCGGCAGGATTCTCTAACCACCGCCTAGAGGTTTTTCTCGAATGTCCGCTGGCATGGATTTGGGCATCGGCTTGATCGTTGCCGGACTGGTTTTTGGCACACTGGTCTGGGGTTTACTGCGCCTGTTTCCCAACCGCGCCTCCGCCGGGCAAGTCGAAAGCGGCTCTTTGGTTTTCCCTGATTTCAATCAATCGAGCGAAGCTGTTCTTGTGATCCAAGCCGGTGGGCGCGTGGAATTTATCAACCCGCGTGCCCGCAGCTGGTTTGGTTTGCAGGATAACGATGTGGCGGATATCGAACGCTTGGCGCGCCGCGTGCGCCCGCCGGAAGAGTTCTTGGATGTATGCGCGGTGCCCAGCCAAAAGCGCGTCAACGTGAATGGCAAACTGGCTGAACTGACTTCATATCAAGTGCCCGGTCCTTATCCGAAAATGCTGGTTTCTTTGCGCGGCATTGAATTGACTCAAACGCTCGCGTCGGATGGCACGGATTCATCTTCCTCGATTCTAAAAGTCGTTTCGGATTTCGGTCAAACCATCGCTTCCAGCCTCGACCTGGAAACGGTTCTCGGTTCCATTCTTGAGAATCTCAACCGCCTCATCCCGGCAGACTTAATGGAGATCAAAGTTTGGAATGCAGACACACAAGATTTTATTTCGTATCATTTTCAAAGCGAAGATCCATCGAAGCCAAAACTGGCGCGCGTCGCGCAAAGCCAGTTTGGAAAGTTTTCGGAGCAATTGATTCAGAGCAAGGAACTGCTCCTTATCACGGATGTCCGCTCGATGTCCGCGCCGGACGCGAATGGCGGCTTTAGCGCCATTCAATCATATTTGGGCGCGCCGTTAATCGCGGGCGGGGAAATGGTCGGTTTGATTGAAGCCGGTCAAATCTCCAGCGCGGCCTTCACACAACAAGATTTAAATCTGATGCGTTTGGTTTCAAGCCAGGCATCGGTTGCATTGCGTAACTCGTTGTTATATGAAGAAGAGCGGCGCCGAGCCACGGAGTTGTCCGGGCTTGCCAATTTGGCGCAAGCCGCCAGCTCCATTCAG
>DATCTP010000441.1:0-4687 GCA_036567885.1 Anaerolineales bacterium
GTACTGGACCGGGGGTCTGGGGGCTTGCCCCCAGCGCATTAAATGAGCAAAATCTTCTATAACCTCTACGATAAAATCTGCAACCCATTAAATCTTTGGTGGGCGTACAAGGACGCGGCGCGCGGTAAACGCTACACGCCAGCCGTCGCGTCGTTTGAATATGATCTCGAAAAGAATCTGATTGAAATTGAACAAGAATTGAAGGATGAAACATATCAGTTGGGCGATTATCACAGTTTCCGAATTGACAAACCAAAAAGAAGATTGGTAAACGCCGCGCCTTTTCGTGACCGCGTGGTTCATCACGCGCTGATGAACATTGTAGAGCCGTTGTTTGAAAGGCAGTTTATCTTTGATAGTTACGCTAATCGCAAGAGCAAAGGCACGCACGCCGCGCTTGACCGCGCCACATATTTTTTCCGGCGTTATCGCTACGTGATGCACCTTGATGTGCGTCAATTTTTTCCTTCCATTGACCATGAAATCCTGCTTTCCATTTTGTCGCGTACAGTTGGTGATGAACGCGCCATGAGACTTGTTGGCCAAATTATTTCCAATGGAAACGGAGTTCAGGCGGGTGAATATGATATGGTTTATTTTCCGGGCGATGAAATATTTGCAGTCAATCGTCCGCGTGGCCTGCCTATTGGCAATCTCACTTCACAACATTGGGCAAATGTCTATCTCAACGAACTTGACCAATATGCCAAGCGCAACTTAAAATGCCGCGCTTATATTCGTTATGTGGATGATGTTCTTTTGTTTGCCAACAGCAAAGAGAATCTCCATCATTGGCGGAATGAAATCATCGTTTTTTTACAAACATTGCGCTTGACTTTGCACGAGAAGAAAGCTCAGCCGCGTCCTGTTGCTTCCGGGATTCCGTTTTTAGGATTTACCCTTTTCCCCGATCATCGCCGTTTGAAATCTGCGAATGGGTATGCGTTTCAGCGGCGGCTGAAAAATATGCTGCTGTCTTTGAACCATCGAAGATTATCGCAAAAGGATTTTTCAAGCCGCTTAAAAAGTTGGATCAATCATGCCAGTCATGGCGATACATGGAACTTAAAACGTTCACTTCTTGTCAAATTTGGAATCTATGGAGGCAGTGATGGATGAAAGGAAACAATCCCCGATCTTTACTCGCACTTCCGACTTTATGATCTGGCTTCTCGATCATACGGAAAAATTTCCAAAGAGCGAACGCTTTCGCATGGCAAAGCGTCTTGAAGATAGTGTTTTTTCTTTCTATGAATTGCTGATCGAAGCCACGCGTTCCAATAAAAGAAAACGTCAATTACTCATTCAAGCAGATATTGAATTGGAAAAATTGCGACTGTACATTCGAATGTCACAACAACGCAAATTGACCAGCACTTCTCAATATCATTTTGCCGCTGGCGTTTTGGTCGAGATTGGAAAATTGTTGGGCGGCTGGTTGAAAACCCTGCCGGAAATTTAATGGCATTTTCAGGCATTTTGCCTGTAGTGTAGGGACACTGGAAGAGTGCTGCGGGGCGGCTCGTGGAACAACAACGATAACAATGCGCGCTCTGCCGACCGCAACAGGAACGATCCAACGAACATCAACAACAACATCGGTTTTCGTTGTTCCCGATTACTTCCAAAAGTTATCTTCAACCAGAATTCGACATGTTCAAGGATATGCCGAGTGTGTTGGGGAAGTGAGTGCCAGTGTTTCCTGTCCGATGCTGTATATCGGGCAAATATAAAAAAGCCCCGCGCCTTGCGTGACACGATCACCCCGGCGCGGGGCAATCACTATCTTGTGTTCTTCCTTCGTGCGGTAAAATTGCCCTCATCACCAAAGGAGCGAGAATGTCAGGCTTGCCTGTTTCGAATGAAAAACATGTCTACGATAATATCTTGGGCGCAATTGGTCAGACGCCGCTGGTGCGCTTGGGACGCGTGGCGGCGAGTGTTCAGGCTCCAATCTATGCCAAGTTGGAGAACCTGAATCCGGGCGGGAGCATCAAAGACCGCGTTGGCTTGAATATTATCGAAGGCGCTGAGCAGCGCGGCGAACTCAAACCCGGCGGTACGGTGGTCGAAGCCACGTCCGGCAATACCGGCGTGGGGCTGGCGATTGCGTCCGCGCTCAAAGGCTATAAAACGATTTTTGTGATGCCCGATAAAATGAGCAACGAGAAGATTCAGCTCTTGCGCGCCTATGGAGCCAAGGTCGTCATCACGCCGACCGCGGTCGCGCCGGATGATCCGCGTTCGTATTATGAAGTCGCAAAAAAGTTCGCGCGCGAAACTCCCAATGCGATTCTGGCGAATCAATATCACAACCCGGATAATCCCAAGACGCATGAGCTGACCACGGGTCCCGAAATTTGGGATCAGACCGATGGCAAGGTCACGGATGTTGTCATCGGCATGGGCACGGGCGGAACGATCTCTGGTTTGGGGCATTATCTCAAATCGAAAAATCCAAACATCAAAATTGTCGGCGTGGATATCGAAGGTTCGATCCTGACTGAGATTTGGCAGAACAAAGGCAAGATTCCCGCAGGCGCGTATCCGAAGACGTATAAAGTCGAAGGCATCGGCGAAGATTTTTTGCCGACCACGACCGATCTCTCTGTGGTGGACGAGATCGTGCGCGCCAACGATAAAGAGTCTTTTCTGTGGGCGCGGCAATTGGTTCGGCAGGAAGGAATCTTCGCGGGCGGCTCGACCGGCTCGGCATTGGCTGGCACGATGAAATACGCCGCGAAACTTCCAGCGGATCGTTTGGTCGTGGTCATCTTTCCCGATAGCGGCTCGCGTTATCTCTCCAAGTTCTATGATAACAAATGGATGCGCGAAAACGGATTCCTCGAAATGGAATTCGGCGAAGTGACTCTCGGCGATCTGCTTTTTGTCAAACCGAACAAAACGCTTCACACCGCGACTTTGGGCGACTCGATGCGCAAGGTGATGGCTACCATGCGACAGCAATCCATTTCGCAAATGCCCGTTATCGGCGCGGATGGAACGCTGGTCGGCACCCTCGAAGAAGTGGATTTGCTGAATCATGTGCTGGATGATCATCAACATAGTCAGGATGAATCGATTGACCAATTGGTGCAAAACGCCAAAGCCGTTTACCCGCCGGATGCCACGCTCGATGAAACCATGCCGATGCTGACGGAGGGCTACGCCTTGATCGTGGTGGATACCGGCAACCCCACCGGCATCTTGACCAAAATCGATGTGCTGGATTACGTGGCTGGAAAAATTTAGCCTTAACACCAGAGTTGTCATCGTTTTCTCAAGTTCGAAAAGCGATCCGCGAATTTACGCTAATCTTCACGGATTGTTCTAAAATTGGCGCAAATTCGCGAAGATTAGCGGATTAGATCAATACATGTGTGCTCTTCGAGAAGTCTGTAGCAGAGTTATGAATCTGCCTTGTGTGATAAGAAAACCCGTGCTATAATCCGCCCGCTCAAAAAGAAACCAAACCTAAGTTAGGATGAAAGACCATGGCAGATTTAATAAAGGCTGTTGAAGCCAAAAAGAACGAGAAAATTCCGGAGTTGAAACCGGGCGACACGGTCAACGTGCACATGAAGATCAAGGAAGGCGACCGCGAGCGCATCCAGGAATTCAAGGGCACCGTGATCCGCTTGCGCAAAGGCGGCAACGAAGCTTCGTTTACCGTTCGGCGCGTTGCGTCCAATGGCATCGGCGTGGAGCGCACCTTTTTACTGCGCTCACCGCGTGTGGATAAAGTTGTGGTGGAACGTCATAACCAGGTCCGCCGCGCACAATTATATTTCATGCGCGAACGCACTGGCAAATCGGCGCGGCTCAAACAAAAGTTCGATTAGTCCCACGAAAGAGCGCAGGTAGCTGCGCTCTTTTTGTTTATAATAGGCGCATGAATCCAATCATTGGAATTACAACCAATCATTCCAGCAATGCCTACGGTCAAGGAACCATCTTATTGACGCAGGCTTATGTCAAAGCGATCATGCAAGCGGGCGGCGTGCCGGTTTTGATTCCATCGCTTGTTGCCGAGAACGGATGGGATGCGCTTTATGCGCGCCTCGATGGAATTTTATTTACCGGCGGCGGCGACATTTCGCTCGACCATTTCAAAGGCGATCCGCATCCACGCATCGACGATGTGGACCCGGTGCGGGACACCGTTGAATTGAATCTGCTTCACTCTGCAATCTCAGACGGCAAACCGTTCCTCGGAATTTGTCGCGGCTGTCAACTGGTCAACGTTGGACTCGGCGGGACGCTTTATACGCATATTCCCGATCAATTTCCCAACGCGCTCGATCATTCTTATCCCGGTAACATGCGGACGGTGCTGGTGCATGAAGTCAGAATTGATGAAGGCACGCGTATCGCGGATGTATTGGGCGAGCCGATTGTGAAAGTCAACAGCCATCATCATCAAGGACTCAAAGATATTGCGCCGTCTTTGCGTGTTGCGGGACATTCACCGGATGGACTCGTCGAAGCGATTGAATTACCCAATCATCCATTTGGCCTCGCAGTTCAATGGCATCCCGAATGGCTGACCGATCAACAAGTTACAAGGAATTTATTTAGAAGATTTGTTGAAGCGGCAAGTAAATAAAACGCAAGACAAAAGATGCAAAGCGCCAATGACGACTTTACGAATTGCGCTTTGCGTTTTATCATTCAGCAATGTCATCAA
>DATCTP010000442.1:0-5901 GCA_036567885.1 Anaerolineales bacterium
CAACGGTATGTGAATGCTCTGGCTCCACTGAACTTGGACCAAACCATCAATGGAATTGCTTTGCAGCGCGCGGCGTTAACTCAATCTGATCTTCTGCCTGTTTACGGCAGTTCCGAAATCACCATGATCGATACTTCTTACGATGCGGAAAAATTCTTTGCAACCTATCCCACTGGTTTCACCGTTTTTCAGGTTGCGAATTTAGGCGCGGCATCACTGACCATGGCACAGGACTTGGCAGCGCTTGGTCCCGATCTGCGCGGGAAGAAGATCGTCATCTCGTTTTCGCCCGCCACCTTCACCATGAGCAAACTTCCACAGGAATATTACGCCGGTAATTTCTCGGCTTTGCACGCTTACGAGATGATCTTCAGTCCGTATCTTGGTATCACGCTGAAAACGGATGCGGCAAAACGCATGTTGGATTTTCCATCTACGCTACAAGACGACTCCTTTCTTTCCTTTGCAGTTAATCAAATCGCGCAAACATCCAGAGTAAACCATATCCTATATAACCTGATTTGGCCCCTGGGTGAATTGCAGATCATGACCATGCGTTTGCAGGATCATGCGGTTGTTGTGTCATATCTGTGGTCGCAGCCGATCAATCCGGACGTCAAAAAGATTCCACAAACGATCAATTGGTCCGCTGCATTTTCGTCCGCGCTTGCGGAACAAAAACAGCATACGCTGAACAACTCTCTTGGCGTCGAGGATGACCGCTGGTGGTATTATCAGCACACAGTGACCAATCCAATTCGCGCCGGATCGGAAGACAAGGGTTTTATCAACCGTGTCGAACAGCATCCCGAATGGACTGATTTCGAGATCCTTCTGCGCGTTCTGCAGGAGTTGGGCGCAAAGCCATTGATCTTGAGTCGCCCGATGAATGTTCATCTCTGGGAAGCGCTGGGAGTGTCCGAACAGGCGCAAAACATTTACTACATTAAATTGAGCGGCACTGTGAACCAATATCATATGCCCTTGGTGGATTACCAACAATATGGCACGGATATTTATTTCAGCATCGACCAAGGAGCGCACACCAGCCGCTATGGATGGGTCTTCGTAGACCAGACCCTTAACGATTTCTTTCATGGACGAATTCAGCCATGAAACAGATATCACATTTAACCGCGGCCATTTTTTCGCTCTGCGTTCTCATTGTTGTGCTGATCGGGTTTAATGGCTATGCTCGATCCATCGAACGGCAATATGTAAATGCCTTGGCTCCTTTGGATTTAACCCAAACCGTAAATGGAATCGCGTTGCAGCAAGCGGCGTTATATCAATCCGATCTTCTGCCTTTCTACGGAAGTTCTGAAATTACATTGATCAACACGCCATATCAAGCCGAAAAATTCTTCGCAACCTATCCTACTGGTTTTACAGTTTTTCAGGTTGCCAATTTGGGAGCGGGGTCACTTACCATGGCACAGAATTTAGCGGCGCTCGGCCCCGATCTAAAGGGAAAGAAAGTTGTCATTTCAATTACACCTGCGCCCTTTACATTCAGCCCTCTCAGAGAAGATTATTATGCCGGGAATTATACGCGCCTTCATGCTTATGGATTGATCTTCAGCCCTTATCTCAGCATGGAACTAAAAAGCACCGCCGCTCAACGTATGTTGGGTCATCCAAAAACGCTTGAAGCGGATCCCTTCCTCGAATTTACACTGAATCACATGACGGATGCTTCAATTCAAAGCCGCGTTTTATATGTTATTATGTTCCCCTTGGGAGCGCTTCAAACAGAAGTGATGTGGCTTCAAGATCATGCGGAAGTTATTCTCTATATTTGGAACCATCACATTGATCCCAATGTACAACACATCCCATACAAAATTCGCTGGAGCAAAAATTTCTCGGCCGCGCATGCAGAACAAAAGCTCCATGCGCTCAGCAATCCGTATGGAATCGAGGACTGGAGATGGAAATTATTTCAAGGAAAATCGAAAGTACCTTACCAGCCGGGATCGGGTGACGCTGGATTTTTGCGATTTCTACAGAGTGCCGAAGAGTGGCAGGATTTTAAAATCTTGTTGGATGTCTTGCAGGAATTAGGCGCAAAGCCTTTGATTCTCAGCCGCCCAATCAATGGCCGCTATTGGGAAGCGGTCGGCGTATCGGGACAGGCGCAAGACGCTTTCTACACCAAACTGCATGCAGTTGTCGATCCATATCATATGACGCTCGTGGATTATCAACAATATACAAACGAAATTTATTTCAGCATTGATAGTGTCTCTCATACCAGTCGCTATGGATGGGTTTATGTGGATAAAACGCTTAACCAATTTTTTCACGGCAATTTACACTAATCCGACCGGGCGCGTCGTTCTGCTGACGCTGTATTATCTCGCCATCATCGCGGGTTTGATCATCATGTATGGCCGAGGTAACTTCACGACTCCCAAATTCGTTTATCAGGGATTCTAATGGATTTGCTCGAACGGATTGACCGCTGGAGTCGCGAGACGCCGGAACGCCTCGCGCACAAAAGCGGCGAGCGGACTCTAACCTACGCCGAATTGACGCGGCAATCCAACGCGTTGGCAAATTCCTTGTTGAAGCAATTGCCTGATGATCATTCACCAGTTGCAATTCAAGGGCACAAAGAACCGGAGATGCTGATCGCGTTTCTCGGCGTGGTGAAATCGGGCCATCCGTATATTCCATTGGATAGTTCGCTTCCATCGCAGCGCGTGGAAACAATTTTGGAAACCGCGAAAGCGTCCATGTTTCTCACTCCGGAAAAAGTGAAGGAACTGGTCAATCAGTCAACAAAAGATTTGTTTGATTTTAATATTCACCATCCGGCGTCTGACGATGCCTGGTACATCATCTTCACGTCCGGCAGTACCGGCGAGCCAAAAGGCGTAATTATCACCTGTGGATGTTTGGAAAGTTTTGTCAACTGGATTCTTGCGGAGCAGCATTTTGCCGAAGGCAAAGAAGTCTTTCTCAATCAAGCGCCGTTCTCGTTTGATCTATCGGTGATGGATTTATATTCGAGCCTCGTCAGCGGCGGCACGCTTTTCAGCCTGACCAAAGATGTGATTGCCGAACCAAAAAAGTTGTTCCAAATTTTGAGCCAATCGGATATCAGCATTTGGGTTTCGACTCCATCTTTCGCGCAATTCTGTTTGACCGAACCGACGTTCAACGAGAAGATGATTCCGCCAATCAAGAAATTTTGGTTCTGCGGCGAGACGCTCGCACCGGAAGTGGCTGGCAGTTTACTGACGCGTTTTCCACGCGCCGAAGTTTGGAATACCTACGGTCCAACCGAAGCAACGGTGGCGACCACATCCATTCGAATCGATCAAGATGTTATTAAGCGATACAGTCCGTTGCCGGTTGGCAGACCCAAGCCCGATAGCGAAATCCACATTTTCAATGACGGAGTCGAAGCTCCGGTCGGAGAACGAGGCGAGATTGTCATCGCAGGACCGAACGTCAGTGCGGGATATATTCATCGTCCCGATCTGACCGAGCGCGCGTTTTATCAAATCAATAGCATGCGTGCCTATCGCACCGGCGACTTGGGTCATGTTCAAGGCGGTTATTTGTTCTTCGATGGGCGCATTGATTTTCAAATCAAGCTTCACGGCTATCGCATCGAAATCGGTGACATCGAAAACAATTTGCACGCGCTGTCGAATGTGCGCGATGCAGTGGTCATCACGGTCATGAAAAATAATAAAGCCGATTATTTGGCGGCGTTTGTTGTTTTGAAAGAACGGAAAGATCAATCCGACTTTGAAATCACGCGCACGCTGAAGCAACAATTGAATGGGCGTCTGCCCGATTACATGATTCCCCGCAAATTCATTTTCGTGGAGCAATTCCCAATGACCAATAATGGCAAAGCCGACCGGCGAAAATTATCGGAGGGACTTAAATGATTCCATATACCAGTTTTCTATACTTTGGCATTTTGTTGATCTATATCGTAATCCCAGCCATCATCGTCGGCTTCTTCAAGCGGATTTCAAAAATCTGGCTTGTCCTGGCAACGCTCGTGATGCTGGTCATTCAATATTATGTTCCGCAGCAAATCACAAAAGCCATCTCAGTTAATGAGATCGTGTTGGTGGCGGTTTATGCTGTTTTACAATGGCTCATCGCGATTCTCTTTTTGCTTATTCGCAAGCGCGGGAAAAATCAGCTTGCGTTCTATGCGGCGGTGCTATTAAGTCTATTGCCCTTGCTCGCCGCAAAATTCATTCCGTTGTTCCAAGCCGATTATCAGGTTTTCTTTTTGGGATTGTCGTATATTACGTTCCGAAGTCTGGACGCCATCATCGGCATTCACGATGGGATGATCGCCTCGCTCCCGCCGATTCAATATCTGACCTTCTTATTGTTCTTCCCCACCATTTCATCCGGACCCATTGACCGCTACAACCGCTTCCAAGAAGATTGGAAACACGAACGGACACGCTCCGAATTTTTATCTGACCTTGACGGATTCGTTCACCGCGTCTTCACCGGCTTCCTATATAAATTTATTATCGCTTCGCTGATCCAGCAATACTGGCTCGACCCGATGTCCAAGGGAGGCAATCTTTTGCACATCGGCTCGTACATGTACGCCTACACCTTTTATCTGTTCTTTGACTTTGCCGGTTACAGCGCCTTTGCCGTGGGATTTAGTTATTTATTTGGCATCCACACACCGGAAAATTTCAACCGTCCATTCCTTTCGCGTGACATCCGCGACTTTTGGAATCGCTGGCACATGAGTCTGTCGTTCTGGTTCCGCGATCACATCTACAATCGCTTCGTCTTCACCGCGCTGAAAAATAAATGGTTCAAGGATCGCTATACCGCTTCGTATGTGGGATACATCCTCACGATGGGTTTGATGGGACTGTGGCATGGCACCGAATTGCACTACATCGTTTATGGCTTCTATATGGGAGTTCTGTTGGCGGTCACAGCTTGGCTGGATCGCCGCTTCAAAGGGAACCGCCTGCTCAATAGCAAAACTTTCATTTGGCAAGCCGCGTCCATTCTGATTACCTTCCATCTCGTTGCGATTGGATTATTGATTTTCTCTGGACGATTATTCTAGGTCAATGCAACCCCAGCCTCCCGATATTTCGCGTCGAAGTCAATTGATCGAAGTCGCCGCGCTTTTTCTGCGGCTGGGATTCACCGCCTTCGGCGGTCCCGCGGCGCATATCGCCATCATGCGCGCTGAAGTCGTCAAGAAACGCAAATGGATCACCGAGCAGGAATTCCTTGATCTATTCGGCGCGGCAAATATGATTCCCGGTCCCACATCAACGGAAATGGCGATCTATTTGGGTTATCGCCGCATCGGCTGGCTGGGACTCGTGTTGGCTGGCATCTGTTTCATCCTGCCAGCTATGCTGATCGTGATGATATTAAGTTGGGCATACATCCGTTACGGCACAACGCCTTGGGCGACTGGCATCCTTTACGGCATCATGCCGGTGGTTATGGCGATCATCGCTCAGGCATTATGGGGATTGGGAACGAAGGCGATCAAGAATTGGCTGACCGGCATCATCGGTCTGTGTGCGGTTGTCCTTTACATGCTCGGCATAAACATTCTCATCATTCTTCTGTTCGCCGGCTTGGTTGTAATGATCGGCGAGAATCATTCAAAAATAAAACTAATCCCAATGCTTGGAGTTGTTTTACCTATCGCCGGATTAAATCTTTTCACGACTTCCACCCCATTCAACTTGACACTCTTATTCCTCAATTTTCTCAAGGTCGGCGCGACGTTATACGGAAGCGGCTATGTTCTGCTGGCGTTTCTGCGCGCCGACTTCGTCATCCGCCTCGGCTGGCTGACCGACAAACAATTGATCGATGCGATTGCCATCGGGCAGATCACACCGGGTCCGGTCTTCACCACTGCCA
>DATCTP010000443.1:0-2739 GCA_036567885.1 Anaerolineales bacterium
CCGCTCCGGGGCGGTGGCAATGGAATCGTTGTACCAGCGCGCGCCGCGCAATTCGCGGACAAATTCCAAACGGTGCGGCACGCCGCGAAATTCTTCAGCCGCGGTCAGCATCGAGTCGATGGGAAACCCGGCCGCGTGTCCGATGGCGAATGCCGCGAGAACATTGCTTACATTATGGTCGCCGCGCAATTGGATTTGGTCGCGGCGTAGGAGCGGAATGTCCACGCGGTGGTCGTAAAGATACAAAATACCATCATCGAAATACGTGCCTTCGGCATCTTCCTCCATTTTGCTGAATCCGAACGAATGGAGTTTGCCTTTGACTTTGCTTCGTAAATTCCACGCGCCCGCGTCATCGCGTCCGAGCACGGCAATATCTTTGGATGATTGAAAGTCAAGGATGCGCGCTTTGGCGGCAGTGTAGGCTTCCATCGTGCCGTGACGATCCAAATGATTCGGTGTGATATTCAAGATCACAGCAATGTTGGGCGAAATCGTCATTTGCTCCAATTGAAAACTGGATATTTCAAGGATTGCGAGATCATCGGATTTCATCTCATCCACGTAATTGATCAGCGGATCGCCGATATTGCCGCCAATGTATGCATTATTGCCATACGCATCTTTCGCCATTTGCCCAACGAGCGTGGTTGTGGTGGTCTTGCCTGCCGAGCCGGTGATGCCGATGGTCTTGCACGGTACGGCTTCCATGAAAATTTGCGTGTCGTTGGAAATAGTTATGCCGCGCTTGAAAGCCGCGTCGATGATAGGGAGGTTGAGCGGTATCCCGCCGGAAAGACAAAGCATATCTGCATGATCGAGAAGTTCGATTGGGTGGCCGCCCAAAGCCCATTGAATCGGCAAGCCGCTCAACGCCGCGCGTGCCGAAGCGAGTTCTGTATCAGAGCGTTTATCGCTTAAAGTCACGATCGCACCGTGTTTGACCAACCAGCGCGCCAAAGCCAGACCTTGACGGGCGGCTCCTAAAATAACGACGCGCGTGTTTTTCCAATCTTTCATCATCACACCAATGCCAAACCGACTCCAACCATTGCGGCAAGCAAACCGATCAACCAGAATCTCTGCACCACTTGTGTTTCGCTCCAGCCGAGCAATTCGAAATGCAGATGGACCGGCGCCATCTTGAAAAAGCGTTTACCTTTCGTGATTTTGAAATAAACAATTTGAATAACCACACTGATCAATTCGCTGACGGGAATAATTGCAATGATCGGCAGGACCGCCCACTGACCGGTCATCAGCGCGACCACTGCCAGTGTCGCACCGAGCGAAAGCGAACCAGTATCACCCATGAAAAGTTCCGCGGGATGAACATTGAACCACAGAAAACCGAACAGCGCGCCAACCAGTGTAAAACAATATCGAGCAAGATAAACTTGATGTTGATTTAATGCGATCATGGCATAGGCGGCGAATGCGGTGGCAGAGATCAAACCGGCGAGACCATCCAAACCATCGGTGAAATTTACGGCGTTTGATGAGCCGACAATGATAAATGCCGCAATCGGGACATACCACCAGCCCAGATCGAAAACGCCTGCAATGCCGGGAACGATCAGATCGGGGGAGCCAAGCATATACTTCAAAACGATGGCGGTTCCAACGCCAAGGATTACTTGAAATAAAAACTTGGTGCGCGCCCGCATTCCTTCGCCTTTGCGTCTGCCGCGTACACCTTCCCAATCGTCCACTGCACCGAGAGCCGCATAACCGACCATGACGATCATCGGCACAAGCACCGACCGCCCAATACCGTTCTGTGTAAAGCCAATCAACGATACTGCATTGAGCAGGATTGTCAATAACAATACAGGCATGATGACCATAACACCACCCATGGTTGGCGTGCCCATTTTTATGGCGTGATGACCCGGTTCTTCGAGGCGGATGAGCTTGCCAATCTTGAAGTGACGCAGAATCCGCAGCAACGGTCCGCCCCAGATGACGGTCATCATAAAAGATAAACCGGCTAGGCTGAGAGCCAACGAAACCTGTCTCAACATGATTGCACCTCAAGCTGGGCGGTGATATTGTCCATACGCAAACCATGCGAACCTTTGAGAAGCACGGTGTCATCCTTTGATAAATTTTTCTTCAACCAATCAATAATGGGTTCTGCCGATTCAAACTCCAGAATATGGGCAGGTTTTTTCCCAGCGCGTCGGGCGGACTCTGCATAGATGTGAGCGCGCGGTCCCAACGTAATCAATATAGTTGCCACTTGCGCAGCGCGCAAGCCCACCATTTCATGTCCTTGCCGTTCATACGGACCGAGTTCCAGCATATCGCCTAACACCGCAATCTTGCGAGTCCCCCCGAGTTCGCTCAAAAGATTCAGCGATGCTAACATAGATTCCGGCGAAGCATTGTAGGTGTCATCCAGTATTAAGGCGCCGGATGCAGAACGGACCGCGACCAAACGCAATTGTGTATGTCCTTCGCGCAGGCCATCCAAAATTTCCTGCCATGTCAAGCCTTCCACCAATCCAACTGCCGCGGCGCGCAGTGCGGTTTCCACAGAATGCCGTCCGATCATTGGGATATGCAAATGCATCACCTCGTGGTTGTAGTGCAGTTGAAACCGGATGCCTTCCAAGCCAAGTCCTTCCACATGGTCCGCCCACAAATGGGATTCGTGAGAAAGGCCGTAAAAGAAAATCCGCGCTTTCGTTTTCTCTTCCATTTTACGCACCCACGGATCGTCGAAGTTCAAAATGG
>DATCTP010000444.1:0-2417 GCA_036567885.1 Anaerolineales bacterium
TATGATGATTGACCTTCAAAAAATTGAGACATTTTTATGTGCGGCTGAAAAATTGAATATCTCCGAAGCCGCCAAACAACTTCATCTTAGCCAGCCTACAGTGAGCCACCAAATCAAATTGTTGGAGCAGGAATTAGGCGCCACGTTATTCATCAGGAGTAGTACCGGCTTGCAATTGACCGAAGCTGGTCAACTTCTTCTGCCATGGGCGCGCCGGCTGCTGAATGACAGCGCCAACTTGCAAGCTATGATGTCTTCATTACAGGAGGTTGCAGGTGAGTTGCGGATTGCCTGCAGCACAACCGCCGGGAAATACATCCTGCCTCAACTGGCAGCGCGCTTTCGATTGCGCTATCCGAGAATACAAGTGCGTATCCCCGCCTGTGCTCCCGAAAAAGTGACTCTTGATCTTTTGGATGGTGATGCTCATTTAGGTGTATTAAGCAGAGAGGTGGGAGATGCAAATCTCGAAATTCAAGAATTCTTTCATGACACGATTAAGTTGATTGTACCGGCTAGTCATCGCTGGTCATCGCGTCAATCGCTAGAACCTTCCGAGCTTCTGGAAGAGCCAATGATCATACGCGAGCCTACATCGGGGACGCGACGTGTGGTCCTGGAGGAACTGGCGAAAAATGATATCAGCCTGGAAGATTTGAATATTTTTATGGAGTTAGGCAATGCGGAGGCGATTGTCCGCACGGTTGCGGACGGGTATGGCGTGGCTTTCGTTTCCGAATTAGCCGCTACTTACCCATTGGAACGCGGCAACCTTGTGGCCATTCCCATTCAGGGTCTTACTTTACAGCGGACCATTTATATGGCCAGGAAACGAATTGGCGACCCGTATCGGCCGCGCGATGCCTTCTGGAGTTTTGTTCACGCTCCGGAGAATGCGGATTTATTGAGACTGCCAGAACAAGGCACATCGTAATGTTGTTCGATACAGAAATTGAAACAGGTCGAACAGTTCATAAATATTCCGTCCGACCTGTTTTTTTACCCCGCATTGCATTGGCTTTAGAATACGTACGTTTGACCAGCCCCTTCAACATTCATGAGGAAGGGCGGGGCCTTCGTGATTTTGATGCGCGGGTCGCGCAGATTTTTGGGGTCAATCCCCTTGTTTTCGAGGGCCAGTTCGCAGAGAATGACCTCTCCGCCCTGATCGAGAATGTCATTGAAGAGTTTGATTGGATTCGGCAGGCCCTTGGGTTGGCCGAATTTTTCCAGTTCGTCTTTCAGCGTCCACTTTGCGCCTGCCGGAGCAAAGAAGATGTGGACTTCGTAATCGAGGGCAATCCCCGATGAGCCGAAGATCAAGGTGGGCATGATATTTGCACCAGTCTCGCCGTTGCAAACAATCGCCATTTTTTGCTTTTCCATAGTAATCTCCTTTTTATATTGAATAGATTTGGTTTTGATTACAGCGACTTTTTGGTCGCGTGTTGCCAATCATTCGAGTTGTATTTTTGCTTATTCACCTCTTTGCATTTTTATGATGAAATAATCAATCCGTGCCAGCCTTGACTGTTTCGGCAACAGGAACGGACTTGAGCACATGAAAATACAGTGCGATCGTGCGATAGATGGCATGTGCAAATTTCGTGAAAGGCAGCAAAAGAAGCAGTTCTCCGGCCACTGAAATGTGAAACAATAAAGTCCAGTAAGCCCAGATGGCGGGTTGAGGTAAATAAATTGCAATCTCCAAAACAAAGCCGCTGATACCCGTCAACCACAACAGGATGAGGAACGCCCAATCGGACACGGTGGAATGCGCGGTGGTTTCGTCCGGTTTGCGGATGCGGCGGAGGAGCGACATGCTCGTGCCGTAGACCAGGAACATTCCGGCAATCGTCCCAAGCAAGCGGATGGGATTCCAGAAAGGAACCCAGGTACCTGTGGCTTTGACGCCGATCATTTCGAGTCCGTAATCGAGGGCGGTGGCGAGCAGAAGCCCGAGGAAGCCCCACAGAGTGGAGGCGTGGATAAACCACTTTTGCAGATACCAGACCGGTTTATCGGAATCCGCTTCACAGTCGCGTTGGAAGCGGCGTTGGGTAAGTCCTTCGACCGCGACGGATTCCCAAATCGCATTCATCCAGTTGGTGCGAATCCCCTTCGTCCCTTCGCCTCGCACTTTGACGATCATGTTGACCATGCCCGACAAGATCAGCAGGCCGACGATGACCATCCCGATCACGCCGAAGGTGTGGATGGTTGAGGAGGGGATGAAGTCAAAGAACTTGAGCGTGTCGGTTGGCATGGGACCGTGGAAGAAGAAAGCGCCGAAGCCAATGAACACGGCGAGGAGGATGAGGAAGACAACACTCAGTACGGGAGATGTGTAAAGAAGTTTTGCCAAGCCGAGCGGATCGTAACTGGCGATGGCGTAGCGGCGGGCGGTTGCCATGAAC
>DATCTP010000445.1:0-14897 GCA_036567885.1 Anaerolineales bacterium
TAGCGGCATTGATCTTAATTATGCTTTCCGCCTCCAACCGGAAGGCGGCCCGGTTGCGATGGAAAGTCCGGCGCATCTTGGTCCCATCCTGCAAGATACAACCCTTACAGTAATCTTTGAATTTGTTGTTAATCCGTCTGCCTCTCAATCTGACCATGTTAGAATGCTGGATGGATTGCTGAAGGCAAATATCGCGGCGCATCCAACCGCGGTGCCTCCGCTTCGCGTCCAAATTGAGCGAAGCATTTCCGATAAAGCCGGAGATGCGCCGCCGCCCACCAGCATTTTACGTGCCCTTTCGCGTCTGACGCTTTATCGTTTGCAGGAACGGGCGCGCGAGGAAGTGCGAGCCGGCCATTACGAAGCCGCAACCCATCACTTGAAGAATCTTGCGCAGCATTTGCTTTCGCAAGGCGAGAAAGATTTGGCAAAAACTGCATTGCTTGAAGCAAATAATTTGGAACGCATGCAATCGCTGAGTCCCAATGGCGGCAAGGAAATTAAATACGGTACACGGGCTTTGCTCCTGTCGTCCGCGGAGGATTCCAAATGATCGTTTGTTCGAACTGCAAACATACCAACATGGCGGGCGCCATGTTCTGTAGTGAGTGCGGCGCGCAATTAATCGGCGCAGATCTGTTTACTACGCAAAACATGGCAACCGGTCAGGTGCAAGATGCGGCGAAACCTGATTTCTCTTCCTCCAAACCTGCCGCTCCGGCGGTCGCAGTGGATGCATGGATGACGCTTCATCTGATGGATACCGGGCAGATGTTGCCGCTCAGTGATCGGAGCGAATTTACATTGGGCCGCATCAGCGAAGGTCAACCGATCATGCCCGATATTGACTTGTCGCCTTATCAGGCATATGCCAGTGGCGTTTCCAGGTTGCATGCGGTCATCAGGCAGGTGGGCAGCCGTGCTACGATGATGGATTTGGGTTCGGCTAATGGAACCTATATCAACGGCAAACGATTGAATCCGAATGTGGAGCAAACCTTGAATAATGGCGATGTCATTGCACTCGGTAAATTGAAAATGCAGGTTCTCTTAAAAACACTCTGAGCGTAGAAAGGTGCATTATGGCATATACGGTTCTCTTACATATTCCAGGCGATTTGCCTGTTCTGGGCGAGGTGGAAGAATTGCCCAAGCCAACAGATACCAATTTGATCGTCTCCAATCCGCGTCAACGCGATGGCAAGGATCTTCATTATCTGGAAGCGAATGTGGTCAAGGTGATTTTTCCGTTCGAGAAGATCAGCATGATTGAGATCTTGGAAAGCCAGGAAGAAGAAAAGATCATTGGCTTTGTGAGGGAATGACATGCCTGAAGAATTCGACCGCCGCCGCATTCTCGTCGTGGACGATGAAGAACGTATGGTTCGTTTTATCCGTATGAATCTGGAGCATGACGGATTTCAAGTCATCGAAGCCTTCAATGGGAAACAAGCCATTGATAAACTGCGCGATACGCCCGATCTGATTCTGCTGGATGTGATGATGCCGGACCTGGACGGTTTTGAGGTTTTGGAAACCGTCCGGGAAGTGACCAATGTCCCTGTGATCATGCTGACCGCCAAGGGCGAAGAAGATGATCGCGTGCGCGGCTTGGAACTGGGAGCAGATGATTACATCACCAAACCGTTCAGCCCCCGTGAATTGGTCAGCCGCGTCAAAGCGGTTTTGCGCCGCACCGAAGGCGCGACCGGTTCCATGCACGGACTGATCGAAGTGGATAACCGCTTGAAGATCGATTTCGACCGCCATGAAATCTGGCTCGAAGGCAAACTCGTCAAACTGCGTCCCACCGAATATCGTTTGCTTTATCATCTTGTCCAAAACGCGGGCTGGGTGGTTTCACACGATCAACTTCTTCAAAAAGTGTGGGGTTATGAATACCGCGATGAGCCGCATTATGTTCGGCTGTACATCAACTATTTGCGTCAGAAGCTCGAGAAGGATCCCGCCGATCCGAAATATATCTTAACGGAGCGCGGTGTGGGATATCGGTTTGTGGATTTTCGCCGCGAAAAGTCATAACACTTTGTGAATGATCAGCATCACTGTGCCTTATGAAAGAATCTGGTATGAAAGAACAACAAAATAAAAGTTTGGCAATAAACCGAGCACGGGTAAGTTTTGCCCTGCTGGCAGTATTGATGGTCGTTATAGGGCAAACCATTCTTTATGCAACTCCTGTGCGGCAGGATACGGGTATTCCGCCATTCATGTGGTTATCGTTGGCTGGTGTCGTTCTTTTCATACTCAGTCTGACTCTTCCCATACCGGGTTTTCTGCAGAAATTATTTTCTCACTTGCCATTAAACGGTCAAATCGGTTGGATTATATCTGCGATAGTCCTTTCGATTCTGGCGGCAATCTCCATGACCTGGTTCAGGCAGATGATCAATTTGAGCTATATGCCGGTGCTCTCGCTGTGGGCGGGGAGCGCGGCTTGTTACATCGTAGCCTTTGCGCACTTCGATCTGCACAGCCTGGACTGGAAGCGATGGCTGCGGAATCACCGCTGGGAGTTTGTCGCGCTCGGGATTGTTATTCTGGTCGCAGTTATTCTTCGCTTCTACAACTTGGGAGCAATTCCACGCGTGCTCAACGGAGATGAGGGCTGGGTAGGTCTGTCGGCTCAGTCAACTTTCACTGATCGGCTGGCGAACCCATTTGCCCTATGGAACAACATGAGCGCGATGTATCTTCAGGCAGTGAACCTGGCTTTGATCATTTTTGGTTCCAACGCTTTCGGTGTACGGTTATTGCCGGCGATTGGCGGCGTGCTCTCGGTATTGACCACGTATCTGCTCGCTAAACAGGTAGCAGGGAAGCGTATTGCCCTGATTGCTGCGGCATTGCTCGCTTTTTCTCACTTCGATCTGAATTTTAGCCGCACCGCCGGAAGCGACTACATTTTTACCTCAATGTTCATCCCGTTAATCCTGTACTTTCTGCTCGGCGCTATTGAAAAACATAGTCTAGTAAAAGCCGCGCTGGCTGGTTCGGTGCTGGCATTATTCCTAACTACCAACCTGATGGCGCAGGTGCTGGTTGGTTTTTTATTGGCACTTAGTCTAGCAATGCTCTTGTTCCGTTCTTGGCGCAAATCTAATGGCAGAGAGTTAGCGGTTTTGTGGGGCGGCTTTATTGTTCTGATAATTCCAGAAGCCGTATGGATCTGGCAACACCCCGAAGATTTTTTCGCACGATTGGGTGCAAGCGGAACCTTTCAAACCGGTTGGCTGGCTCAGACTGTTGCTGCAACGGGCCAGTCGCCCATATTAATTTTGACGCAGCGTGTCATACATGCCTTCTTGTCGCTGATTTATTATCCATCTCTTGCCTACTATGGCTCGCCCGTACCACCGTTGACCCTGCTCTCGGCGGCTTTATTCTTGATTGGTTTGGGGCTGTGCCTGTTCTATATGCGCGATTTTAAATATCTCGTTCTGAATGGATACTTCTGGGGTTTTACGCTCGCCATAGGGATATTTGCCCTGCCTCCTTCGGCGGATACATACCGCATGTTGACCGTCTTGCCAGTGGCGACACTCATGGCTGCTATTGGTTTCGATACGATCTTGAGTGCAATTGGGCTGGCTTGGCATAGAACCCGTGTAGGCTATGTTTTGTTCACATCCATTGTGCTGTTTAGTTTGCTGGCGACAAACTTGTGGACTTACTTTGGTGAGTTCGCTGGGCGTTGTCTCTACGGTGATAATACGGTCGGTCGCTTTGCATCCTATATGGGAAGCTATGTTGGCACGTTGAACCCTGAAGATAGTGTTTATCTGCTAAGCAATGATTTATACCGATACGGCACACATGCCTCGACCGATTTCCTTAGCGGGAGCCACCCGATCATCAACGTATCAGACTCGGTTAACACACTCGCGATCAAGCCTGATGAGGCCATCATTGCCAACCCGGATCGTTTCCATGAACTGGAAGGTTGGGCGGCGAATCACTCAGGCGGGCAGCTGCAATATTTCTATGATTGTTCAAAGGTTATCCTGGTGGTTTACCAGATTCCATGAAGCCTCGCGGTCATCTGATTCGTATAACACCTTATTAATTCTTTGCGATTAGACAAACCAATTTAATTTCATACGAATTTTTTATGTCCAGCCTACGTTTTTCTAACGCAGGCTTTTTATATTAAAGGCATAACCAATCAATCAAAAGGAGGCTGCTATGTCTAATCTAATTCGTTGGGAGCCGGAGCGCGAGATGATGACTCTGCGCGAGGCCATGGATCGTCTTTTTGACGATGCCTTCACCCGCCCGCTCACCCTGACCGGAAGCTGGCGCGGTCCAGCCCTGGACATGTACCAAACTGACGATGATGTGGTCGTGAAAGCGGCTCTGCCCGGCATGAAGGCGGATGATGTTCAAATCAACATCACTGGCGATGTACTGAGTATCAAAGGCGAGATGAAAGAAAAGAACGAAACAAAGGAAAAGAATTACCACATCCGCGAACAACGCTGGGGAACCTTTGAACGCAGTGTGATGCTCCCTACTTCGGTCGTCTCTGACAAAACCAAAGCGGAGTTCGAAGATGGCATTTTGACCATTACCCTGCCCAAGGCGGAAGAAGTCAAGCCAAAGATCGTCACCGTCAAGGCCAAATAAATAACGAAACATCCCCGTAGGGCAGGTTTTAAACCTGCCCTACAAATTTTGCCGCCCTTGCCAGACATTCTCCTCTCGGCTATACTCTTTGCGGACAACTTGGAGAAAATTTTCCCAATGACAAAACAACACATACTTTTAGTGGATGATCATGAAGTCGTTCGTATCGGTTTGAAGTCGCTCTTGGAACGCCATCCCCAGTTTACCGTCGTCGGTGAGGCGGGTTCAGCGCGAGAAGCTCTCGAGCAAGTGGCAAATCTCAAACCCGAAGTCGTAATTATGGATATTCGCCTGCCGGGCACTTCGGGAATCGAAGCGTGCGAGGAAATCGTCAATAAATTTCCCGGTACGAAAGTCATCATGCTGACTTCGTACGCGGAAGATGAAATGCTCTTCTCGGCGATTCGGGCTGGCGCATCGGGCTACATTTTGAAGCAGATTGGAAGCGATGATTTGGTCAAGGCGCTCGAAGCGGTGAGCCGCGGCGAGGCTTTGCTGGACCCGGCGGTAACGCAACGCGTCTTTCAGGAAGTCCGACGCGCCGTCAAGGAAGAGGAAGCATCGGCGTTTGCCCATCTCAGCCAGCAGGAAAAACATGTTTTATTGCTGGTATCGGAGGGCAAAACGAATCGCGAAATTGCCAAAGCGCTTTTTCTGGGCGAAGGCACGGTGCGGAATTATGTTTCTAGCATTCTCTCAAAACTTGGAGTGAACAACCGGGCCGAAGCCGCGGCGTATGCGGTGGAACATAATCTAAGAGAATATATTTCAATCTGATCAGAAAGCCTGCGGTTGCGCAGGCTTTCTTTTTTTAAGATGATGCAGGAGAACGAGCGCGGCTATAATTAGTCTATGCCCAACAATAATTTTTCTCTTCTGTTTCTCGGCAAAGCGGACGATACCGACTGCGCCCGCGCGCTTGAATTTTGTCAAAAGAATTTTGCGCACGTGACATTTTGTCTCGGTAAATGGGGCGATCCGTTGCCTGATGAAATCCGCTGCTGGGAAGGCGATTACATTGTCTCGTATTTATCGCGCTGGGTGGTGCCTGAAGAACTGTTGAGCCGCGCGAAAAAAGCCGCCATCAATTTTCATCCTGCTTCTCCCGATTATCCCGGTATCGGATGCAACAACTTCGCACTTTATGAAGACGCCAAAGAATACGGCGTCACCTGTCATCACATGGCATCCAAAGTGGACACCGGTAAAATCATCGCGGTCAAACGTTTCCCGGTCTATCCTGAAGATGATGTCACCGCGTTGTTGAAACGCACCTATGAGAATCAAATGGCGTTGTTCTTTGAGATCGTTCAATTGATGGCGGACGGAAAAGAATTGCCAGTTTCTTCCGAGCAATGGACTCGCCCGCCGTTCACGCGCAAACAGTTCAACGAGCTATTCATTATCCGCCCCAACATGAGCAAGGATGAAATTGCACGGCGCGTGAGGGCGATTCGCTATCAACACTGGAAGCCATACATTGAGATTGAAGGATATAAATTTGAGTTAAAATCAGATACAGATCATCTATCATGAATCCCAGAAAGCCAGAATGTTATTCTTATTGGTAAAGTGGATTTAGCAAAAATAGCCTTAGCAATGCAACCGATTATCGAAGTTGAAAACCTGACCAAACGTTATCGAAGCGCCAAAGAGAATGCCGTGGATGGAATCTCCTTTTCCGTTGCGGCGGGGGAATTCTTTACATTGCTCGGTCCGAACGGCGCGGGAAAAACGACCACCATTTCCATCCTGACCACAACCCTCAATCCTACATCCGGCGCGGCGCGTATCGCTGGTCATGACATCCGTCGCGAGCAAAGCGCGGTGCGCCAGAATATCGGCATCATCTTCCAACAGCCAAGTCTCGATTTCAACCTCACCGCCGAGGAAAATGTTCGTTTCCACGCAGTGCTTTACGGACTGTATCCGTTCCGCCCCACTTTCTCGACCATGCCACGTGAGTATAAACAGCAGGTCACCGAACTGGCCGCGTTGTTGGGACTCGAAAAGGATATGGGCCAGGCTGTGAAAAAGTTTTCGGGCGGGATGCGGCGCAAGCTGGAGATCATCCGCAGTCTTTTACATAAACCCGGCGTTCTCTTTTTGGATGAACCGACGGCTGGCCTTGACCCGGTCAGTCGGCGCACGCTATGGGAATATCTGCGCCAGGTGCGGCGCGAACGCGGCACGACAATCTTCCTGACCACGCATTATCTTGATGAGGCTGAGGAAGCGGACGAGACTTGCATCATCAATCATGGACGCATCGTGGCGCACGGTTCGCCGGAACAGGTCAAAGCGCAATTGACCGAGACGTATTTGCTGATCGACGCCCAAGACCGGAATAAATTACGGGAGGAATTGCGCCGCTTGAAGGTCGGGTTTACAGAAGCGCAATCGTTCAAAATCAATGCGCGCGGTGAAGACATCCAAAGGATCATCAAGGCTATCCAGACTCCGTTGAGTCTCGTCAAGACCCACGACCCATCGCTCGAAGATGCGTACCTGGAGATCATCAAAGAATCATGAAAGAAATCTACGCCGTTCTGACTCTTGCCTATCGCGATCTGCTGAAGTTGCTGCGCGATCCCACGCGGTTGATTTCCGAACTCATGTTTCCGCTGTTGTTCATCGTCATCCTGGGCGGAAGTTTGCAGAGCAGTTTTGGGAGAGGCTCGAACTTTGATTACATCACCTACATTTTTACCGGCGTCTTCGCGCAGACTTTGTTCCAGTCTGCCTCGATGGGCGTGATCTCGCTGATCGATGACCGCGAGAACGACTTCAGTCAGGAAGTCTTTGTCTCGCCGATTTCGCGCTATACGATTATTCTTGGAAAGATCATCGGTGAGACGCTGGTGGCGATGGTGCAGGCGCTCGGCGTTCTGGCTTTCGGTTTCATGGCCGGAGTGCGATTCTCTTTTGGACAGTTGCTCGGCTTGGGCTGGACTGGCGTGGTGATCTGTTTGTTCGGCGCGGCGTTTGGCGTGATCATCCTCTCGAACCTGAACAACCGTCGGACAGCGGATCAGGTTTTCCCGTATATCATGCTGCCGCAATTCTTTTTGGCTGGCGTGTTCAATCCGATCCAGTCCCTGCCCTGGTATCTTGACCTTCTCTCCCGCATCTCGCCGATGCGCTACGCGGTGGATTTGACGCGCGATATTTTCTATACTGGACGCCCAGACTACGTTGATGCCATTTTGCAAGGACCTGCCTATAACCTGACACTGATGACAATTGCTTTTCTGGTATTCTTATTTATCGGAACATTCCTGTTCGTTCGCAAAGAACAAAACCGCTGATAAAAACTGATCGAGCGAATTACGCCTAGCACTTTGATTGCCGCGTTATGTAAGATATAATCGCCGCTAACTGAAATACATCTTGATCGATTCTTCGTTCCCCCAATCATCTTTTTAGGAGGTAGCCATGTCCGAAAATCATTCACCCCTTCCACCATCCCATCCAAGGTCGCGCGCGACAGCCTTTTTGAAGCAGACCGAAAGCATCGTTCTATTTTGCATTGCCATCGTGTTGTCTGTATTGGCTGTTCTGCTTTTGGTTTATAGCGTCTATTCTTTATACGTGGCAGTGGCAACGGGCCAGATCCGCGATCAAGCCATTCAAATTCTCGATAGCATCCTGCTGGTGATGATGACGATGGAAATCGTTTATACGGTGACGCTCTCGATTGAGTCGCATAAGCTGGTTGCCGAACCGTTCCTGATCGTCGGCGCGATCGCGGCCATCCGGCGTATGCTTGTGATCACTGCTCAAAGCACTTCATTGGAGTCGAACATCCCGGCTTTTCAGAACACTCTGCTCGAATTGGGTTTGCTGGCGGTGACCATCATTCTGATTGCATGGGCAGTCTATATCCTGCGAACGAGTCAGAAGTTTCTGCCACCCGATGAAGAATAGAAAATTGCTGATACGATTTGAATGCGGAGCGTTTAAGCTCCGCATTCTTTATTCTTTTTCTCCGCTCACCTTCATCCAGGCTTTCTTCATATTCAGCGCGTCTTCTTCCATGATGGGACTCTCGCACAGAATTCTTCCGGCGCACCGATGATCGTTCAAGGCGCGGAACAACGCTTTCAGATCCAAATCCGCTTCTTCCAGCTTAAGATGATTCTTCTCGCCTTTGGGTCCGTATTCGATTCCCGAAAGATGGATATGCATCTTTTTCAACGCCGATTTGCCCAACGCCTTTTCGTAAATCTTCAATAAAGCTGACCATTCATCATAAGTGTTCATCGTTCCATCGCCGGGACGCGCATGTAAGTGAGCGAAGTCAATGCACGGCAAAACGCCTTCGATAGACTTTGCCATTTCAAGCGTATCCTCGAATGAACCAAGCATCGCGGATTTTCCCATCGTCTCAGGCCGGATGATGACCGGGTTGCCTGCCTTGCGAAGTTCATCAACGCAACCTTTTAGGCGCGGAACGGCTATTTTCAAAACTTCTGCAGGCGGATTTTCAAAATATGAACCGGGATGAAAAATAATATCCGTCGCGCCCGCCAGATTTCCATAATGCGCCGCGTCCATCAAACGCTTGCGCGACTTCGGCCATTCGTCCGCGTTCGCGTTCAAGTTGATGAAATACGGCGCATGAACACTGACTGAAACATCTTGTTCTAACGAAGCCGCTTTAATTGCCGCACAGGTTTCTTCCGAGACGCGCACCGATTGCACCCATCCTAATTCAAATGCTCCCAAGCCGATGGTTTTGCTAAATGCAATCGCGCCGACCGAACCGCCAGGTTTCTTTGGTGTGCCGATCGGTGAACCCACTGTGCCAAAGCGAAATGATATAGTCATAATTTTCTCCTCTTTTCACCACAGAGACACGAAGGGAATCTTCGTGACCTTTGCCTGCACTGAGCCGCAGGCACACGTGTGCCTTAGTGATGAAAAAATATTCTCAACTTTTCCCATAGCGGCGGACCGAGAATGAGCAGACCGATCAATACTGCCGCAATCGCTGAGATCAATACCGCTGCCGCGCCGACATCCTTGCCTACTTTGGCAAGCGGATGTTTTTCGGGGCTGGCTAAATCCACAACCGCTTCGATGGCCGTGTTGAGGAATTCCGCCGCGAAGACCATGGTGGTGGTGAGGATGATGATCGCCCATTCCTGTGTGGAAATTTTCAACCAGGCTGATATGATGAATACGATGGTCGCGATGATGGCATGGATCCATGCGTTGCGCTGCGTGCGGAGAACATACCACCAGCCGCGAAAGGCGTGACCGAATGATTGATAACGGGAAACAATAAAGTTCCACATAAACTTGCCCTTTGCGCTTTATATATTCAAAACGCAATTACTCCTCGCGAATTTGAATTTTCTCCAACCCCAGCGATTGCAATATCTCCGCTTGCGCTTTCCACATCTTGGCTTTCTCTTTCGCGCTAGCGTGATCGTGTCCGAGCAAATGCAGAACGCCATGCACTACCAATAATTGAATTTCTGATTCAAGCGGATGACTAGCCGCTTTGGCTTGCGCACCGGCGCGCGGGATCGAGATGAGGATGTCGCCCAGATAACGCGCGCCCGTTTCCGGGTCGGTTTCAGAGGCGGGAAAGGACAGCACATCCGTTGGCGCATCCACGCCGAGATATTCGCGGTTGAGTTCATGCAGTTGTGTATCATCCGTCAACACGACCGTGATGTCGCCATCAGCCGATTGATGAGTCAACGCGGCATTCGCGGCGCTCGCGGCGCGCTCGATCCAATGTGTTGAAACCGTTTGGGCTTTCGATTTGCATTCAACAGTGATCATGTTTTCTTGGCTTTGAGTGGGGTGGTCTGCACTTTCGTTGTAGCGGCAGGCGGCTCGGCGGCGGGATATTGAATGCGCGGATGATAGGAGCCGCGCAAAGTCGTCACGAATGAATCGGTGATGAGGTTGAGATCGCGCAAGGTCAGTGATGTGTTGTCGAGCTGGCCATCTTTTTGAACGCGCTCGATGATGGAACGTACCAGTGTGCGTAAGGCTTCTTCGCTCTCCGGCCCCTCCGCTCGAGCGCGCGCTTCGGCGTTATCGGCAAGCATCAGGATGGCGGTCTCGCGCGAACGCGGCCGTGGACCGGGATACCGGAATTGCTCGATATCCACTTTGCTTGCATCGCCGCCCGCCTTTTCAAGCGCCTGGTTATATTGATAACGCGTGGCCATCGTGCCGTGATGTTCGAGAATGAAATCATCAATGCGGCGCGGCAGGCGATATTTGTGGGCGAGCGTCACGCCATTGAGGACATGTTGAATGATTTTCTGCGCGGCTTGTTCGGGAGTAATATCCACATGCGTGTTGAGATTGCCCGGCGCCTGGTTCTCGATGAAGAACGCTGCGTCCGCCGACTTGCCAATATCGTGGAACAACGCGCCGACGCGCGTCAAGAGCGAGTCCGCACCGATTGCTTCCGCGGCTTGTTCCGCCAAATTCGCCACCTGCAAACTGTGCTGATACGTGCCCGGCGCGTTCCGCAAAAACATTTGAAGAAGCGGAAAATCAGGATGCGAGATTTCAAGCAATTGCATCGGCGTGGGCAGACTCAAAAATTGCGCCAACGGATATTGCAGTAGGAATGCGATGCTGGTGGATGCCATGCCATTTGCCAGCGCCGCAGCCATCAACGTCGCGATCCCAATCCAATCCATCGAGGCGCTCGGCAAAACGTACGCAAGGATCACCGCCATGCCTGCGCCTGCGATTGCCAGCCCAGCCCGGAAGAAGCCCCAAAAGCGGCGCGCCGGCCCAAGCGTCAATACGCCGCACAAGGATGCCATCAAATAAAATGGCATCAACTCCTGCGTGTTCGGCAAACCATATGCGGCCAGCACTGAAATGACCAACGAAAGAATGATGCCGCTTTCCATGCCGAACAACGTGGTCAGCATTAAACCCGCCGCCGGCAGCGGATAAAGATAAGGAATGATGGTGCGGTTTGGAATCACAAAGCGTGCGCCGATGATAAAAACAATAAAGAGAAGGGCTGCCGTCAGTAAACTGCGCGAATCGGATATGAATGTAACTTTGATGCGCCTCGCAAAATACAAACCGATAAATGCCGCCGACAAGATCGTCAGCGCCGCCGCGCCCAGATAGGTTTCAATCGGCTGGGCGGCTTGGATCAGTTTGAATTCCTGCAAGGCTTCCATTTGAGCAGGTGTGATGATGTCGCCCGCGGAAACGATTCGTTCGCCCGACTTGTAAGTCTGCACGACGGGTTGCACCGCATCGCGCGCAGACTTTTGAGCGGCCGCCGTTAAATCGGGGCTGTAGCGGCTGTTGGTCACTACAAACGCGCTGACAAATTCACTGACCAAACCAGCTTCCTGATCGCTGAAGGTCAAGTTGACCAGCGATGGAATGCTGGCTTGCACCGCATCGAGGTTATCCGCTCGGACGGGAGATCGCATGACCTGTTCGAGCAGGCGCAGAGATTCCTGTTGAATGGCATTCCAGCGTGAGTCGGACACCGACAAAATCAGGGTGATGTTATCCGGCTTGAGACTGACATTGCTTAAATTCGCAAGTTGTGCCTGTTTGATATCTACTGCGGTGGTCGTATCGGCGCGGGTGAGATTAATTAATTGAAACGTGGCGCTCAATCGGCTGATTTGCTCGCGCGCAATTGCCGGGTCGGGATCGGTATAAATGGGTTGGACCGCTTTTTCCGCGGTCTGACGCGCTTCTTCCGTCCGCACCTGGCTGACGTATTCATCGTCGCGCGGGGCAGTGATATCGCGCGGAGCCACATCGCCTGCCTGGAGCGGAAGCGCCGCGGGCCGCAGACTCAACGGCAATGTCAGCGCCGCAAACGTGATAATGCTGACCGCAGCAAGGACAAAGATTTGCAGGTTTCGTATACGAGTTGGAAAACGGAAACGATTTTCCATAAGGACAATTCACCACACCGTTCGTGCCGCGAACAGCGGCGGCACGCCGGTGCGAGACGGCAAAGACACAGAGATCACAGAGTATTTTCTTTGTATCCTTCGTGCCTTTGTGGTGAAACAAATTATTTCGTCAACAGTTCCTTCACCATCGCGCTGACTTGATCGCCCGCGGCGCGCCCGGCCACTTTAGGCAAAAGCACTTTCATCACTTTGCCCATATCGGACGGCGAAACCGCGCCGACTTCCGTAATCGCGGCTTGAGTAAGCGCGCGTAATTCTTCGGCGGGCATGGCTTTCGGCAAAAACGCTTCGAGTACCTTGATCTCGGCTTCGTTATCGGCGATCAAATCCGCACGGTTGGCTTTCTTGGCTTCATCCACTGCCTCACGCCGATTTTTGATTTCCTTCTGCAATAATGAGGTCACTGCCGCGTCGTCGAGAGCGATTCGTTTATCCACTTCGGCTTGCTTGATATTTGCCAGCGCCATGCGTGTCGTCCGCTTGCGGACCTCATCGCCGCTTTTCATGGCGTCTTTCATTGATTCGGTTAATTGAGTTTTGATATCCATGCTAGTGATTATACTAGAGTTGGATTAAGAATAAATCGTCCCGCCGGGGAAGAAGCGGGACAAGGATTCAAACTTGGTCGTTCCAAATTTTTATTTATCAGTATTCTTTGCAGTTTCTCGACTGAACAATGAGAGATATTGTCCGTAGCCTTCCTTCTCCAAATCTTCGACCGGAATAAAGCGAAGCGAAGCGGAGTTCATGCAATAACGTAAGCCAGTCGGCGCGGGACCGTCGTTGAAGACATGTCCCAGATGGGAATTGGCATACTTCGAACGGAACCAGTCGGCGAGGTGAGGCCAAGTCTCGGACGCCGCCAAGCGATCCCCCGAATTAAAGGTCAATTGAAAGACTGTCGGAATTCGGAAGGGGAGAGATTCGTTTTGGTCTTGAACAGCTTGCTGAAAGACTGGGGATGCCCGAAGCCCAGTTCATATGCAATTTCGGTAACCGACAGATCGGTGGTGGACAGCTTCTCCTTGGCCTTTTCGATCAGTTTATCGTGGATGTGTTGCTGCGTGCTTTGTCCGGTCAGCACCTTGAGCAGCCCGCTTAAGTAATTGGGCGACACATTCAACGCTTCGGCGATGGACTGGACGCTGGGCAGGCCTTTTTCGGCCAGATCGTCGCTGTTGAAGTACTCCGCCAAAACCTCTTCCAAGCGGTTCAAAATGGCGTGGTTGATGATTTTACGGGTGATGAATTGGCGCTCATAAAATCTTTCCGAATACCTGAGCAATAATTCGATCTGCGCAATGATGATGTCCTGACTGAACTTGTCGATGTTGGCATGATATTCGTGCTGAATGTTTTGTAGGATGCCTGTCATCGTCGCTTCTTCCTTCTCTGAAAGGAACAATGCTTCATTGACCGAGTAATCGAAATATTCATATTGTTTGATCGTTTTGGCTAAGGGCGTGTTCCATAGAAAATCGGGGTGGACGGCTAATATCCATCCCGAAAGTTTTGCTGCTGAATGGGCTTCCCTTTCGATGCCAAAAACCTGACCGGGAGCCATGAAGAACATGACTCCCTCGTCAAAATCATATTCTTGCTGGCCATATCTGAATTTGGCACTCAGGCAGCGTTTGATGGAGACAGTATAGAAATCCAATACGACATTGGTCTTTTCCGTAATAAGGGCAGGGTTGATGTCTTCAAGATTTACCACGCTCACCAAGGGATGCTCGGGTCTGGACAGACCCCTGAGCTGGTGGAATTCGCTGATGGTTTTTATCCTGTAAGGTTTTATGTTTGCCATATTTCAGTGATCCTTATTTTTGATTGTAAGCTATAGCAAATTCCTTTGCAAAGTCTTTGATCTTCACTTTACCCAAGACGGGTCGGTTGCGGTAGTAATCTTCGTACAATTTGCCGCTGTGTGACCCGGCATTCATTTCCACCAAACCGGCGGCAATGCGCGGATTCATCCCGGTAGCGATCATCCCGTTGAGCAGTTGTTCATCGGGAATAATGATCCACTTCAGATCGGGCTTCCCGATGGCTGCGCCTAAAATACTGGCAATCTCGCTGCAGGTGATTTCCTCGCTGGCCACATAGCGCACTTTTCTGCCAACAAACGGAGTTGTAATTTCTTCCGCAACAGCAGCTGCAATGTCAATGGGAGAGACCCAGGGCTTTTTATCATCCCCACCGTAGTTCGAGGCGATGACACCTTGCGTTTTGATGGTGTTTATAAAGCCCAGCAGGCTGGTGTAGAAACCGACCGGACGCATAAAAGTAAGTCCGACATCGGACGGTAGTTTT
>DATCTP010000446.1:0-2806 GCA_036567885.1 Anaerolineales bacterium
CCCTTAATAATATTTCATCACTTCGTATCGTCACATACAGCGAACAGGCCTGTCCAATTTATTTTAGAAGGAGAATTCGTTATGGACAATAATCTTCAAACTGCAACGCTGGCTGGGGGATGCTTCTGGTGTCTCGAAGCCGTCTTCGATGAAGTCAAAGGCGTGCATTCGGTGGAGTCCGGTTACGCCGGAGGAACAAAAGCGAATCCGTCTTATCGTGAAGTTTGCACCGGCACAACGGGTCACGCCGAAGTGACACAAGTCACATTTGATCCAAACGTCATTTCATATCGTGACATACTCAATTTATTCTTCGCCATCCACGATCCAACTACGCTGAATCGCCAGGGTAATGATGTCGGCACGCAATATCGTTCGGCGATTTTTTATCACGACGATGAACAAAAGAAAATTGCCGAGGAAACCGTCAAAGAGTTAAACGATCAGCACATCTGGGACAAGCCCATCGTGACCGAAGTCACCAAGCTCGACAAATTCTACATGGCTGAAGATTATCACCAGGAATACTTCGCCAACAATCCAAACCAGCCGTATTGTCAGGCCGTGGTTGCCCCGAAAGTGGCGAAATTTCGAAAGCATCATTTGGAGATGCTGAAGAAACAGCCGGCATAAAATAAACAGCGCAGAGATTATCTCTGCGCTGTTTTCGATAGGTTATAATTCACTCCCATGAAATATCACATTTGGACCGAAGGCTGTCAGATGAACGTAGCCGACTCGCAACGCGTCGGCTCGTCGCTGGAGCACTTGGGCTACACCTTTACTGATAAACCCGAAGAAGCGGACGTTATTGTTTTGAATACCTGCGTTGTGCGCCAATCCGCGGAAGACAAAGCCATTGGACGTTTAACCTCGCTTCGTCCGCTCAAAGATCAGAATCCAAATCTTGTAATCAACCTGATGGGATGTCTGGTCGGCGTGCGCGGCGCGGAAAAATTGCGCGCCAAACTTCCGTTCGTGGATGTGTTCTCGCCGCCCTCTGATCCGGGTCCGCTGGTTTCATTTTTGAGTCAGGGCGAAATCCGCACCATCGAATCGGATGAAACGACGCGCCGCTTCGCGATGATGGACGATGAACTCATTCTGCCTCAGCATGAACGAGGTGAACTCATCAGTGCGCATGTTCCGATTGTTTACGGCTGTTCGCACGCCTGCACATTTTGCATCATCCCGTTTCGGCGCGGCGTCGAGCGCAGTCGTCCCATTGGCGATATCGTCAGCGAGATTCGTTCGCTCGCATCACAGGGCGTCAAGGAGATCACACTGCTCGGTCAGATCGTGGATCGGTATGGCAAGGATGTGCCCGACGGTCCGAACCTGGCTGCGCTGCTGCGCATCGTGCATCAAGTCGAAGGCATCGAACGCATCCGCTTCCTCACCTCACATCCCAATTATTTCACCGAAGAGTTGATGGTTGCGGTCGCTGAACTTCCGAAGGTCATGCCGCACATCGAAGTCCCGATTCAAGCCGGTGACGATGAAGTGCTTCTCAACATGAAGCGCGGCTACACTCAAAAAGAGTACCGCGACCTCGTTGAAAAAATTCGGAAGAAGATACCGGATTGCTCGATTGCGACCGACATCATCGTTGGATTCCCCGGCGAGACGGATGAACAATTTATGGAAACCGTTCGCGTCTTATCGGACCTCAAGCTGGATGTGGCCCATCTGGCGCGTTACTCGTCCCGTGAAGGGACAGTGGCCACGCGCCGCATGGACGATAACGTTTCGGACGAGGAAAAGATGCGCCGCTTCCGCACGCTGGAAGAATTGCAGGAAAAGATCGTGGACGAGATCAACAAAAAATATCTTGGTCAAACGGTGGATGTTTTGTTCGAAGAAAAAGTAAAGAACCGTTGGAAAGGCCGCACGCCGACCAACAAACTGGTCTTTATAGAATCGGATGAAGACTTAAAAGGGAAGATCATTCCCGTCACCATCACATGGACGGGACCGTGGTCCATGCAGGCGCAGATGCAAAAGCAACCCGCGGTGATTTCGATATAAAAATGTGACGGTCACCTCGAAGGTGACCGTCACATTTTAGATAATCTACTTCACCAAATTCCTCAACACCGTATGCAATATGCCGCCATTGCGGTAATAGTTCACTTCCACGTCGGTGTTCAACAAGGCGGTGGCTTTGAATTCCACAACTTTGCCATCTGCCTTTTTCGCCTTGACGGTGACTACGCTCTTCGCGGTCATCTTGTCACTCAGACCGGTGATGTCAAAGATTTCATCGCCTTTTAATCCGAGCGAGTCAGCGTTCTGTCCGTCCATGAATTTGAGCGGAAGGATTCCCATGCCGACCAAATTGGAACGATGGATGCGCTCAAAGGATTCCGCGATCACCGCGCGCACGCCTTGAAGCAGTGGACCCTTCGCAGCCCAATCGCGGCTGGAGCCGGTTCCGTATTCCTTGCCCGCGATCACAATTGCAGGAATATTCTCGCTTTGATATTTCATCGCGGCGTCGTAGATGGGCATCACATCGCCGTCGGGAAAATGCTTCGTCCAGTTGCCTTCCTTCGGAGCGACGAGCAAATTCTTCAAACGAATATTTGCAAAGGTGCCGCGCGCCATCACAAGGTCATTGCCGCGGCGCGCGCCGTATTGATTGAAATCCTTCGGCTGGACATTGCGTTCTTGCAGGAATTTTCCAGCCGGAGAATCAACCGCGATGTTGCCCGCAGGCGAGATGTGATCAGTCGTAATGGAGTCCGCAAAAAGTCCGAGCACGCGAGCGCCTTTGATATCCTTTACCGATGGAACATCCAGAGTG
>DATCTP010000447.1:0-4098 GCA_036567885.1 Anaerolineales bacterium
AAAAAGGGTATCACGTCGCGATCTGCGAACAGATTGGCGACGAACCAGCCAAAGGAATCTTTCCGCGCAAAGTTGTCCGCGTGGTGACGCCAGGGACGATCATCGAACCGGGACTCCTTCCGGGCGATGCGAACAATTATCTCGCATCGGTCATCCTCGACGAGAAAACGGCCGCCGTTGCTTATGCCGATATCACCACCGGAGAATTTGCCGCGACCGAACTGCCCGCCGAATCGTTGCGCGCCGAATTGGCGCGGCTTCATCCCGCAGAGATCATTCATCCGGATCAGCAACCACTGAACGACGGCTTCGCAGGCCATCTGACTCCATTTCCTGCCTGGCGATTTGAACCCGGCAAATGCGAAGAAACTTTGCTGGTTCACTTCAAAGCCTCCACGTTGGAAGGTTTCGGACTCAAAGGACAAAGCCTTGCTGTTCGCGCGGCGGGCGCCATCCTCCAATATCTCAAAGAAACGCAGCCCGATTCTTTAAATTTACTCACTGGATTCCGATATTACAGTCTGAATGAATTCATGACGCTGGACGCCTCAACACGGCGAAACCTTGAACTTGAAGAGACCTTACGCCGAGAATACAAAGGTTCTTTACTGGGTGTGTTGGATTGCACCGTCACCCCCATGGGCAAACGGATGATGCGTCAATGGGTCAGCCAGCCATTGCTCAATATCGAAAAGATCAAGACGCGGCAAGACGGCGTTCAATATTTCTTCGAGCGCGGCATGGAACGCGCTGAAACCCGCGCAACGCTCAAGCCGCTGGCAGATTTGGAAAGATTGGTCAATCGCGTCATGGCCGGTCACGCCCAGCCGCGCGATCTCGTGGCAATGAGAAGCACGCTGAAGGAAATACCCAACATCGTTGACGTACTTGGTGAATCCATTGCCGCATTACCAAAAATCGAATTAGCAAACGATGAATACTCTTTACTAGAATCGTCCATTGACGATGACCCGCCAGCGACACTTCAGAATACTGGCATCATTCGTTCAGGATATTCGCAGGAATTGGATTCGGTCATTGAAGCTTCCAAACACGCCCGCGATTGGATTGCCAACCTCGAAGCCGTCGAACGCGAGCGAACCGGGATCAAAACGCTGAAGGTCGGTTATAACAAAGTCTTTGGTTATTACATTGAAATCTCGCGCGGTGCGGCAGACAGAGCGCCAGAAAATTATATCCGCAAGCAAACGCTGGTCAACGCCGAGCGTTTCATCACGCCGGAGATGAAGGAATATGAAACGCTGGTATTGAACGCCGAAGAGCGCATCCGCGAGATTGAATTGAGGTTATTCAAAGAAGTCTGCGCCACGCTTTCAAAATCCGCAAATAAACTTTTGGGAATTGCCCGGGCGCTGGCAGAGTTGGATGTGCTGGCGGCTTTGGCGGAGGCATCCGCTTTGGGAGGCTATATCCGCCCCGAGGTCCATGAAGGAAGCGAATTAGAAATCCGCGATGGAAGACATCCAGTCGTTGAACAGAGTCTGCAAGCAGACCGATACGTTCCCAATGATGTGATCTTTGAAAAAGGCGAGATCGTGCGCGTCATCACCGGACCAAATATGTCGGGCAAGTCAACGTATCTGCGTCAGACCGCGCTGATTGTTTTGATGGCGCAAATGGGTTCGTTCGTTCCAGCATCATCCGCAAAGATTGGGTTGGTGGATCGCATCTTCACGCGTATCGGTGCACAGGACGAAATCCACGCCGGACAATCCACGTTCATGGTCGAGATGATCGAAGCGGCGAACATCCTTCACCATGCCACGTCGCGTTCGTTGCTGATCCTTGACGAAATCGGACGCGGCACGAGCACGTACGATGGTCTTTCAATTGCATGGGGAATCATCGAATATATTCACAACCACCCGCATCTGCGCGCCAAGACGCTTTTCGCGACGCATTATCATGAACTAACCCAATTAGCGGATCTGCTACCCGGTGTTCGCAATTACAACGTAGCCGTTACCGAAGCGGACGGCAAAGTTGTGTTCCTGCACAAGATTGTCCCGGGCGGAGCGGATAAATCCTACGGCATTCATGTGGCCCAATTAGCTGGTTTGCCTGCACCGGTTATCCAACGCGCCAATGAGATCATGCTCGAACTGGAAAAAACATCGGGGCGTGCCGTGAATATCAACCCGCATGTCGCGCAACAAGCCGCGCTTTTCCCGGAAACCAGTCCCCTGCTTGATGAGTTAGAATCGGTCGACGTGAACTCGCTTTCTCCCATTGAAGCATTGAACAAGTTGTTTGAGTGGCAAAAGAAGTACTTGAAATAAAAAGCTTCTCCAGAGGAATTGCAATGGTAGTTGCAAAAGGAAAAAAGGAAAATAAAATTGAACTAAGCATAGTTCTTCCTTGTCTGAATGAAGAAGCAACTATTGGAACTTGCGTAACAAAAGCCAAGACTTTTCTCAAAGAAAACAAAATTTCCGGTGAAATCATTGTTGCAGATAATGGAAGCACAGATTACTCATCTGAAATTGCAGAGGCAAAAGGCGCACTTGTTGTTCATGTTCAAGAAAAGGGCTATGGGAGCGCGTTGCGAGGAGGTTTCACGAAAGCTAAGGGAAAATACATCATCATGGCTGACGCGGACGACAGCTATGACTTGCTCCATCTTATGCCATTTTTGGAAGGACTGCGGCAAGGATATGATCTGGTAATAGGCAACCGCTTCAAGGGCGGCATAAAAAAAGGAGCCATGCCCTGGCATCACCAATATATTGGCAATCCAATCCTTTCCTTTATCGGACAATTATTCTTTAAAACTCCGGCAAAGGATTTTCACTGCGGCTTGCGCGGCTTCACAAAGAGAGCAATCAATAAAATGAATTTGCAGACTACTGGCATGGAGCTGGCTAGCGAAATTGTAATCAAGGCTTCCATACTAAGCATGCGCGTTTGCGAAGTGCCCACAATTCTTTCGCCCGACGGGAGAGGTCGTCACCCACACCTCCGTAGTTTCCGCGACGGTTGGCGGCATCTGCGATTCTTGCTGATTTACAGCCCCGCCTGGCTTTTTCTCTATCCGGGGTTGTTTCTCGCTTTTGTTGGCGGACTGCTAAGTCTGTTGCTTTTCTTTGGGCCCGTCAATATTGGATTCCGTTACATTGATTTTCATACTTTCATTGCATCAGGTTCGCTTATGTATGTTGGATTGAACATGCTTGCCTTTGCTGTGATCACGCGCGTCTATGCTTTTAATACTGGACTTTTACCTCACGCTCCGAGGTTATTCTTTGCTTTCAAATACTTTAATCTCGAAAAGGGATTGCTCGCCGGCTTTTTGCTTGTCCTTTTAGGACTCTTCCTAATGAGTCGAGCGATTTTGCTCTCTTCCAATTTCGCACAAATCGGCTTTGACAATAGCGTGCGATTAGTCTTTGGTGGAAGCTTGGCGCTCGTAATTGGCATGCAGGTAATTCTAACAAGCTTTGTGCTGAGCATGTTAGGCATGGAAGTTGAGCATTAGAAATAATAATCGCAAAAGCACATAAATCCCATGAGACAAGACGATGCAGCATCAAAGGAGCCATGTGAAAAAACATAAAGGCTATTTATTTGTGGGACTTGTTGGGATAATGGCCTTTGCATTAATAATATGGATTACACCTTATGGCGCAGGCGTCAGTCCGGATTCAACCATATACATAGGCGCCGCCAAAAGCCTACTAGCTGGAAAGGGTTTTTCGATCAACGGCGAGCCCATTATTTTTTATCCGCCACTCTATGCGCTACTCCTTGCTGCGATCGGCCTCTTGGAAAACAATCTTGTCCAAGCGGCGCGCATCCTAAATGCCGCCCTCTTTGGAATAAATGTGTGTCTCATCGCATTGGCAGTGTACTTGATAACGGAACGCGACTGGATGGCGTCGGGATGCGCTACAGGATTATTCCTATCATCAGCCCCTCTTCTAGAATTGCATTCATATGCATGGTCGGAACCGCTTTTTATTACATTGACCCTTGCTAGCATCATCCTTCTTTCAAGATACGTCACCCAGCCAAAGTTACATTATCTTGTTTTATCTTCGCTATCTTTAGGACTTGCGTTGACGACGCGTTATATAGGCA
>DATCTP010000448.1:0-6585 GCA_036567885.1 Anaerolineales bacterium
GGTGATTACGCCTTCGGTGGCAATGCTGGCTATGTTCACGTTGCCGGAAGGTATATTCTTGGGCGAAATGGTTGAAGGTGCGCTTGCAGTAATCGCTGGGGAACAGCCTGCGAACAAAATGCTCGTTACGATTAAGATCAGCAGATGTCTCATTTTTCACCTCGTAGTTACTTGGTTAGGATTGTTGGCCCGAAAATATGGGTGTGTGATTCACAGTAGGTGTCCTTTTATATTTTCCTCAGACGCTCAATACACTTGAAAAGTTCCACAGTATTTTTACCTAAATTCAATTTGTAAGCCAGTATAATTTGTCTCAATGGAACCCCAGAAAACCTCCGACTTCGATTACAGTCTCCCTGAATCTTCCATCGCGCAGACGCCTCTCGAGCCGCGCGATTCTTCGCGCCTGCTGGTGTTGCACCGCAACACTGGAAATTTGGAACGTAAGATTTTCCGTGAGATCGGCGAATATCTTCATCCGAATGATTTGCTGGTATTGAATCAGACACGCGTTATCCCGGCGCGGATCTACGCGCGCAAATCCACAGGTGGACGCGTGGAATTGCTTCTTCTGCGCCGCGAAGATGAATTGACCTGGCAATGTCTGGTTGGCGGAAAAGGGGTGCGGGTAGCCACTAAATTACAAATCGAAGATGGACCGCAGGCGGAAATCATCAAAGAGTTGAATGGATCAGAGCGGCTCATTCGATTTGCTGAACCGATTGAGCCGTATTTTCCAAAAATCGGAAACGTGCCATTACCGCCATACATCCACGAATCGTTAAAAGACCCGGAACGCTATCAAACCGTTTATGCGCGCGAACCCGGTTCCGCCGCCGCACCAACGGCTGGGCTCCATTTCACACCGCGTTTATTGGATGAGTTGCAAAGTCAAGGCGTGAAGATTGCTTACGTCACGCTCCACGTTGGACTCGATACCTTTGCGCCGGTCACGGAAGATAATCCGCAAGAACATAAAATCCATACCGAGTGGTGCGAATTGAATCAAGAGACGGCGGATTTGATCAATCAAACGAAACAAGCGGGCGGGCGCGTGATTGCGGTGGGGACGACTTCGGTGCGGACGCTGGAATCAGCGGCAATTGGGAATCGCGGATCGGGAGTTGGAAACGAATCCCGAGTCCCGAATCTCAAATCCAAAATTTCGCCTTTTATTGGAACAACCAGTCTCTATATTTTGCCAGGCTATCAATTCCACATTGTCGATGCGATGGTCACCAACTTCCACTTGCCAAAATCCACGCTGATCATGCTGGTCAGCGCGTTCGCCGGGCGCGAGCGGATTTTGTCGGCGTACGAGACCGCGATCCGCGCAGGCTACCGCTTTTATTCGTTTGGCGACGCGATGCTGATTTTGTGAGTTCGGGAATCGCAGCGAGAGTGATATCCATGGAGCGATCCGTCTTATCATTCAGCATCATCTCGCCAAGTTTCTGTCCATAACGGGTCAATTCTGGAATGTTGGATGGATCATCTATTGGAGTGACGGTCTTGAAGTCTACCTGGAAACGGCGGAAATCCAATTTGTCGAAGAGTTTACTAACCAGATCCACCTGCTGATCTGCCGCGGAAGTTTGAAATGCATTGAGGATCGGGTTAAGATATTGAAGCGGCAGTAATTGATTCACTTCGCCGGGTTTGATCGTATTTGGATCGCGCCCGGTGCCCATGCTGATGAGCGTGGTCTCTTCCGGTTTCCATCTCAAACCAAACAGGATTTCGTACGCAGCAAGATAACATGGGTTGCCATACGAGCCAACGCCGCCGTCAATATAGCGTCCGTCAATGGCAGGAAAATATGTTGGCGCCGCTGCAGAGGCCATCACGGCTGTCACTATCGGCCAATCTGCATAGTTGCTTTTGTATGGCTTGATGAAGCACGTGCGGTTCTGAACAATATCGAAAGTGGTAACAACCAGATCAATGGGATGGCTGGCGATCCATAATTCAGCCATTATTTTGTTGCCGAAATATTTGTTCAAGGCTTCTTTCAAAGGCTGGTTGGGATAACGATAATTGAACAAGGGCCATAACAAAGTGCGGATGCTCCGATGAAAGATTTCGTTGCCGAGTTCGAGATAAAGTTCGTTGAGCGTCTTCGCGTCCAATCCCAACGCCAAGCCGGCCGCGATGATCGAGCCAGTGGATGTGCCCGCAGTGAGTCCCGTCCGCTCGTGAAGCGGATAGCCCAACTGTTCCTCAACCATCGAAAGAGCTTTCGTGACGATTACGCCTTTAATGCCACCGCCGTCAATGGCAATCGCCAGATTTTTGCGGAAAGGTTTCATACAATCTCCTTTATGTTTATATATAGTGTAATGGAAAACAGACGAATTTCAAGTGGAGTAGAATGGAACCATGGATTTTGATTCGCTCAACAAGGAAATCGTGGCTTGCCGCAAATGTCCGCGGTTGGTGGCATGGCGCGAAGAAGTGGCGCGCACAAAACGAAAGGCGTATCAGGATTGGGAATATTGGGGTAAGCCGGTTCCGGGGTTTGGCGATCATAAAGCATGCGTACTCGTGGTTGGACTCGCACCCGGCGCACATGGATCGAATCGAACAGGTCGCCAATTTACCGGCGATGGTTCGGGAAATTTTCTTTATCCGGCGTTATATCGCGCCGGCTTTGCGAGTCAACCCGATGCAACCAGTCGCGACGATGGTTTGACTTTGCATGATATGTTCATCACGGCTTCGGGTCGTTGTGCGCCGCCCGGCAACAAGCCGACCAATGAAGAACTCGATAACTGTCAGCCATATCTCGAACGCGAGATCGAATTGCTAAAGCCGAAAGTGATCATAGTTTTAGGTCGGATAGCTTTTGAGAGAGTCCGGCGAATATATTCGGCTCGAAATTCCAAATGGAAATTTGCACACGGCGCGTTATATCAATTGACCAATAAAACATGGTTACTGTGTTCCTATCATCCAAGCCAGCAAAACACGTTGACCGGAAAATTGACAGTGAAAATGTTCGATGACATTTGGAAGAAAGCAAAAGAGTTGTTGGATACATAAGGTTGTAAATGTTCACCACACCGTTCGTGCCGCGAACAACGGCGGCACGTCGGTGCGAGACGGCAGAGACACGGAGATCACGAAGTTTATTTCTTTGTGAGCACAAAGAATTTCTGTGCTCTTTGTGCCTTTGTGGTGAAATCCTTTTCAGTGAGTTAATCAATGAGTGATTTGTTGAATCCGGGTGAACCGGCAATTGAATTTGAATTGAAAGATATAAATAAAAAACTGATTCGTCTTTCCGATTATCGCGGCAAGCCAGTTGTGCTGGCGTTTCTGCGCGGCTTTATGTGACCGTATTGCCGCGCGCAGTTGGCGCGCTTGCGCGACGAATATCAGCTATTCACAAGCCGCGGTGTGGAGATTCTCGCCATTGGTCCCGATGACGAGGAAGCATTCCGTGACTATTGGGCGGATAAAAAACTTCCATTTATCGGTTTGCCCGATCCGGGTCATGATGTGGCGCGGCGTTATCGGCAGGAGGTCAATCTCTTCAAGCTGGGACGCATGCCGCTGGTCTGTGTGGTGGACGCGAATGGAGCGATCCGTTATGCACATCATGGTCAGTCCATGTCGGATATTCCCGAAAATAAAATCCTGCTCGATGTAATAGATGAGTTGAACGCGTCATCCAAATGACATGGCTTTAGGACAAATCGCGTTTTTGGGTTCAGGTGAGACTTCATTGGCGGGTGGACGCGTGTTTGAATCATTGGCGCGCGCCTTGCCCCAGCCTGTGCGGATTGCCGTTCTGGAAACTCCGGCTGGCTTTGAGTTGAACTCGCATCAAGTCGCGGGACGAGTGGCGGACTTTCTCAAAACCCGGCTGGCAAATTACACTCCGATCATTGATGTGGTGTCGGCTCGCAAACGCGGCACGCCCTTTAGTCCAGATGAAGCGGAAATCGTCAAGCCGCTTTTATATGCGAACATGATCTTCATGGGTCCGGGCAGTCCGACGTATGCGACGCGGCAACTGAAAGATTCGTTGGCTTGGGAAATCATCCGCGCGCGTCACCGCCTCGGCGCGACGCTGGCGTTTGCCTCTGCGGCGACGATCTCCATCGGCGCGTGGGCAATCCCTGTGTATGAGATTTATAAAGTGGGCGAAGAAGTTCATACCAAAACCGGGTTAAATCTTTTTGCAGATTATGGAATGAATGTGTCACTGGTGCCGCACTGGAATAATGCGGACGGCGGCGATGATTTGGATACGAGCCGTTGTTTCATTGGAATGGAGCGATTCGACATTTGGTGCAAAGCGGTGCCCGAAGAAAATACAACGATTGGTCTCGATGAACACACGGGTTTGATTATTGATTTTGCAAATGGAATCTGCGAAGTGAACGGCGTCAGTTCGGTGTCGCTCGTGCGGGATTGCGATCCGAAGATGTATCCCGCGGGTGCGAAATTTAGTTTAAGTGAATTGGGCGAATTGAACCTGCCGAATCCCATCGAGCGCGGCATTCGCCCTGAAGTTTGGGAGATGGTCCTCAATGCGCCGCCGCTGGGAGAAGATAAACCATCTGAGAAAGTTTTGGGATTAGTTGAGCAACGTCAATTAGCGCGCGCAAACAAACAATGGGCTGAGTCGGATAGACTGCGCGATCAAATCGCCGCGCTGGGTTGGACCGTACAAGATACGAAAGATGGGCAGAAGTTGGTGAAGGGATGAGTTTTGACAAAGAATAACCGTTCAGCCCAAACATGCAAAAACCAAAGGTACGCTTAAGATCTATCGGGGCTATGATAAAGATATAGAACACGATAACCACAATGATAAGCCCGACTCCAATCATATAAGGCATAAAGCTTTCTCTTTTCCGAATCGCCCCGATCGTCGCGCGTAGGCCGCATACGCCAGCGATCAAGGCAAGCACATATAAAACGAACGCCAGATTGAACAGGTTTGACGCTAGGTCAGGTAACCGACCCTGTTCGCAAGGATCCGGAGCGTTTAGCATTGCGCTGTAATAGTCAGCTCCCATTCCAACGATTCCCAACAAAGGAGATGCAAAGAGCAGAACCTTTCCCCAATTTATAGAAGCTAGTCTCTTGGGAGCATTTTCTTGAGACATTCGTTCCTCCATTTTTATTGTATGCTACCACGATAGATTTGATTGCGGTGGGGTAAAATAATTATGACCCTATCCGTAAATTAAGCATGGGTGCACATGTTCCAGAGGACGAAAGTACATGCGAGATAGATTAGAGCTAACCAATTACCAGACTTCTTGGCCCAACGCACGCGTAGGGAGCGAAAGTCATTTTGCCAGGAAAGAGTTCGTTCCACGACCCATCTTCTGGCTGGATGACGCGGAGAGTTCCATTCGGAGGCCGCAGGCTGCGAGGCGTATTCACGCTTTGGGATATGCGGTCGAAAGTGGCGTTTGAACAGCTTCTGTCGAAAGGGATCTGAGTCATAGCCTTTATCAGCACACAAATGATGAACTCGGTAGATGGTTTTCGGTCTGGGCACGGTGCTGGAGTTGACCACTTGCAGGGCACACGTGATATCGTGGTCATTGGCTGCCGTGAGAATCACTCCCAACGGTGCGCCACGCCCATCTACCAAGATGTGGCGCTTCGAACCGCGCTTGCCCCGATCGGTAGGGTTGGGACCAGTCAACTCGCCACCGAGCGGAGCCGCTACCAGCTTGCTGTCAATCGATTGCCAATGCCATTGAATGTGTCGCTTCTTATGATAATACTTCACCATCATTCGATATGTCTTCTTCCATATGCCAGCTTCATTCCACTGTTGAAACCGGGCGTGCAGACTGCTACTGGCTCCATACCATTCTTTTTTCAAGCCTTTCCATTGACAGCCTGTGCGCAAAACGAACAGGATCCCGTTGAACACTTGCCGGTTGGGCAGGGCCGGTCGACCTCGAGTTCCAGCCGGTTTGTCCGACGGCAGAACCCGCTCGATCTTTTCCCAAAGCCTATCGGGCACTTCCCAGAGCGTGGTATAACCCATTGGACACTCCTTGCAGATTGTTTGGTTGGTACCTGCAATTCTGTATCAGGAGTCTCATTTTGTTAAGCTACTTTCATTTTACGGATAGGGTCTATGTTAGGAGATGCTCATGCGTGCCACCGACATCATCATCAAAAAACGCGATCATGGGGAATTGACCGAGGAAGAAATTAATTTCTTTGTGCAAGGATTCGTTAAGGGTGACATTCCCGATTATCAAGTCTCGGCATGGGCGATGGCGGTTTTGCTCAACGGCATGACGCCGCAAGAAACCACAGACTTAACTCTGGCGATGGTTCTTTCGGGACGCATCCTTGATTTAACCGATGTTGTGGATATCGCGGTCGATAAACATTCATCCGGCGGTGTCGGCGATAAAACCACGCTGGTGGTTTTGCCCATCGTCGCGGCGTGCGGATTGCCGGTTGGAAAGATGTCCGGTCGCGGACTCGGCTTCAGCGGCGGCACGCTCGACAAAATGGAATCCATCCCCGGTTATCGCGTCGACCTCAATACCGATGAATTTAAAAAGCAACTCAAAGAAAAAGGAATCGTGCTCACCG
>DATCTP010000449.1:0-3289 GCA_036567885.1 Anaerolineales bacterium
GGTGGTCGAGTAGGCGGGATTTCGATACGGCCTTCGGCCTACTCAATCACCGCCGTATCAAGACCACATTACCAATATCCTTGATTCTTTGCGCGGCGCAGGACCCACAGGAAAAACGGCGCGCCGACCAGCGCGGTAACGATTCCAACCGGGATTTCCTGCGGCGCGATCACCACGCGCGCAACCACATCTGACAAGATCAACGCCGCCGCGCCGCCGATGATGGACAACGGAATCAAGCGCCGATAATCTGCGCCGAACCACAAGCGCATCACATGCGGAACGATGAGTCCAATAAAGCCGATGATGCCGGAGAAGGCAACCGCCGCGGCAGTCGCCAACGAAGCCGCGATCAACAAAATCGTTTTGGCGCGCGTTATATTGAGTCCAAGTTGCTGGGCTTGCTCATCGCCGAATTGAAGCAGGTTTAACGCGTGCCCGCTAAAGGTCAAGATGCCGAGACCGATGATGAGATAAGGTACGATGGCGAGCACCGCCGTCCATCCCGATTGACTCGCTCCGCCTAACAGCCATCCCAATGCGCGCCGGACTTCGTTCGTCGAGCGCAGCATCAGGAATGAAGTCAATGAGGTGGCGAAAGATGAGAACGCTACGCCCGCCAGAATCAAATTGGTGGTTGGAATCGTTTTACCGACGCGCGCCAAGGAATAAACGATGAAGATGGTCAGCAAACCGGCAATGAACGCAGCCATCGGGATTGCCATCAAGCCCCAAAACGAATACGGCCATTGGATGCTCATGGCGATCACCGCGCCCAAGCCCGCACCCGATGCCACGCCGATCAAAAACGGGTCTGCCAGCGGGTTGCGGAACAAGCCCTGATACGTTGCGCCGCTTCCGCCTAATGCCATGCCGGTCAACGCGATCAAGACGGTGCGCGGCAAACGGATGTCCCATAGGATCGCGTTCGAGACTTGCGTGCCATGACCGATCAATGTTTCCCATAATTGCGCGGGCGAAAGAAATACTGATCCGATGGCGAGACTCAGAATCAGCGCGATGGCGAGGGCGAGCAGAGAAAAAAGATACGGGCGAATTTTCATTTTGTCGGTAGGGGCACAGCTCGCGAAGCACGCAAAGCGTCGCTGTGCCCCTACAAAAATTATTGAAACAATTCTGGATGCAAAAGTTTTGCCAACTGTTCCAGTCCATCCACCAAACGCGGACCAGGACGGCTGACGAGATTATCATCGAACGGGAAGATCATTCCATTCTTCACTGCATCAATCGTGCCCCAACCGGCGCGCGCTTTGACTGCCTCCGGTGTCGCACCATACGCTGAATCGCCGAGGATGATAATCTGCGGATTCGTCTTCACGATTTGTTCCAGCCCAACCTGTGGATACTGATCTTTGATCCCCGCTGCGTCGGAAAAGTTCACGCCACCAGCCTCGGTGATCAATGCGTCACCAAATGTGCTGGGACCATAAGTATATGGTTTGGTCGGGTCGGTCGCGTCTACTTCATAAAACACAATCGGCTTGTTCGTGACATTGGCAAGTTTCGCATCCACTGCCGCAACACGCGCCTTGAGCGACGTGATTAGATTCGCCGCGTCAGATTCGTGTCCGGTAAGTTGAGCAACGATCTGCAAATTCTTATACATTTCTTCTAACGTGGTTGGGTTCTTCAAATAATAAACCGTCAAGCCCAACGCCTCGAGCGACTTCACCTGTTCGGGCGTATTGATTTCCGCCGCCAACACCAGATCGGGCTTGAGCGCCACAATCGCCTCGTTGCTGTAATTTCCCATCGAGCCGCCAACGCTCGGCAGTGACTTGACTTGAGCTGGATAATCCGAAAACTCATCGCGTCCAACCACCTGTGAGCCTGCGCCAATTGCGAAAAGAATTTCAGTGTTGGATGGAGCCATCGAAACGACTCGTTGCGCGGGCTGATTTAGAGTGACGGTACGGCCCAGTCCATCCGTCAGCGTGATGACGGAAGATGTTGTTGGTGCGGCGGTTAACGCTTCGGTCTGGACTGGAGCCGGTTGCGTGGACCCAATCGTCGGCGCGGCTTGAGGCGTCACTGCGGGCGCGCATCCGAATAATAAAGCGGTGAGCAAAGTCAAAACAAAAATCTTGCGGTACATAGTTTCTCCTGAATAGAATCAAATTCCCCAGTCAATGACTGGGGAGGCTGGAGAGGCAATCCGATTCTGCCGTCATCCACCTCCTTTCCACGAGAGAGTGGTGAACCGATCAGCGCGGGCGACCTGACTTATTAGCTGTTAGCTCTTGGCGATCAGCTTTTAGCCGAGCTGGCTAATTGCTAATCACCCCTTGCTAATAACTAACTTACAGTTGCGGGACAGCGCCGGAATTACACCGGCTTCGCCGCGGACTGACCGTTCTTCAATTGTATAATTTCATTTTATGCCGTGCGCGGGGAAACGTCAAGCGGCGGAAGACTGCGAGCGTGAATGAAAACAAGCAAAGCCAGTATCAGTGTGACCACAAGCAAAGACGGGTCGCCGTTCGCGCGCCCGAAGATCGTGATGGCAAAGAAAGGAAATAGATAAAGAATGATCAAGCCAATTCGTTCAAGCCATGAATGCGATTGCTCTGCCAATAGGGCAAAGGGAATAAGCAGGAGAACAAAATCATAATTATAAAGATGCGGAATTGCCAGGAGGGTGATTACTATGGAAACGTTTAACAGATAATCCGGCGATTTCAGCAAACTCGAACGAATTAATCCAAATAAAAGAATGAGAACAACGAATACTATTCCGCCAATCAGAGTCATCTGGGAAAGCGTGGGGTTCGCAATAAATCGGGCCGCCAGCCACGATGGCAAACTGGCACAAGCAATGCATCCGGCGATATCCGCGCCGGTTTGATAAGTTGAGAATGAACGCGGATAATCCATCATCCATAACGGATCCGCGATCAAACCGATCACGCAGAGAATAGCGATGCCGCTAAAAATCCAGATCAAGGCGCGGCGGCTGAATGCACTGCGCGAGAAGAAGAAATAAATCAACGCGGCAACGAAGATGAGAATGCCAACGTGTGGCTTGAACGTCAATAACGCCGCGCCGATGGAGGTCAGCGCAAGGCGTTGGCGACGGATGGCGTAGATCAAGATCGCGGTTCCCAATAAAGTCGGGAAATCATATTGACCAACGCCGAGAGTTCCGATAACCGGAATAAAAAAGAACGGCGCTAAAAAAGAAAACAACCGCAGACGCGGATGCCAGTCCGCGCTGAGAAGCCAAATGGTCAAGAACAGCATTGCCAAATTGATCTCGAACCACAGCATC
>DATCTP010000450.1:0-2494 GCA_036567885.1 Anaerolineales bacterium
CGCCCGACTACAAATTGCATTTCGAAGAATCCTATAAACCGAAAATATAAAGGTATCAATGAATAAAAAACTTCTTTTCTCCATCATCCTGGTCGTCTTTATTGACCTGCTTGGCTTCAGCTTGATCCTGCCTCTTCTGCCCTATTATGCCGAAACATTTCACGCCAATGCATTCGTAACAGGATTATTGGTCGCGTCGTATGCCATTGCGCAATTGATTGGCGCACCGCTTTTGGGACGCATGTCCGATCGCTACGGGCGACGCCCGATTCTGCTCGCATCCATCTTCGGGACTTTTATTGGTTTCCTGCTCTTAGGCATCGCCAACGCTCTATGGATCCTGTTCGCCGCCCGCATCATTGACGGGCTGACTGGCGGCAATCTCTCCATTGCACAAGCATACATCGCCGATGTGACCGATGCGAAGGATCGCGCCAAAGGTCTCGGAATGATCGGCGCTGCGTTTGGACTCGGCTTCATCATCGGACCTGTAACAGGCGGCTTCCTCAGTCAATGGGGATATGCCGTACCAGCGTTTGCCGCGGCTGCCATGTCGTTTATCAACCTGATCCTGATTTTCGCATGGCTCCCCGAATCGCTAACCGCTGAAAAGCGCGTGGCGTTGGCCGAAAAGAAACCCGCCATCGCAATCGGCGCTTTGGTCACGGCGCTAAAACGTCCATTCTCTGGGTCGCTGCTCATCACGCGTTTCTTCTTCGGTGTTGCCTTTGCCATCTTCCAGACCATCTTCTCACTTTATGCGCTAACCAAATTCAATCTCACCGCCGCGCAGACCGGTTATGTGCTCACGTATGTCGGCGTGCTATCTGTCATCACACAAGGTTTTCTGGTTGGACGAATCACAAACAAATTCCGCGACGATGCGCTGATCGTGTCTTGTGTTGCTCTCATGGCAATTTCCATGATTGGATGGGCATTGGCTCCAACAGTTTTGGTTTTGTTGATTGTGCTCGCACCCACGTCACTTGCCGGAGGTGTCCTCAACACGTTGCTCTCGTCCACATTAACCAAGGCTGTGGATCCACAGGAGATTGGTGGCATTTTGGGACTCGCCGCCTCGGTTGATTCATCCACGCGCATTATCGCCCCGATTCTCGGAGGCGCATTGCTCCAACAACTGGGCACCTGGGCTCCCGGAACGTTTGGCGCAATCGTGATGGCTGGCTTGTTAATTTATGTTTGGATTCAGATCTACAACCATCCGATTGTTTTGAATTTCAAACAAAATCTTGAACCTGCGCCAGTTGTGGTTAATGAATAAAATAAAATAAAAAAAATGAACAACGATATTCTTGGAAATTTCTATCGACGAGCGCTTCCGCTTTATCAGCCGCGTGCGCAAGCATTGTTTAAACGCACGCAACCTTCCGACCTTCAAAGGTTGACCTTTCGTTACATCTTCAATGTTGATGGCATGATTGAGATCAGTCACATGATCGAAGATATCATTACTTCGAATCGGAACACAGCTCACTCGCATGTTTCTTTTCAATACTTTTCGCGATTGGCGGCGCAGCTAAAACGCTATGAACTGGTGGCACAAGCATCCAATGGACTCTGGCTTTATGGTGTTCCCGATGCGCCTCTGCCTGCGTTGACCAATACCACATACATCGATACATCCGGTACGCCACTTGAAAATTATTGGTTTGTGACCGCATACGGACCTGGCCTCAGCGCCACGCTCTTAGCGGAAGAGATTACTCCTGCGCAACGCCTACCGGGCGAGCCACGCATCTATGAAGGTTTCTATACATTCGAAACAGACATCGCCTACCAAGTACTTGCGGTGTTACATCAACTTCATCCCGCACAGGTTCCCAACCCGCCCACGCCTGAACAAATGGAAAAATAAGTGATCAAGAACCATGCACAATTTAGATAAGGCTTTGCATCTACATGACATCCATCTGGTGGATTCGCCGCGACCTGCGGCTGACGGATAATCCTGCGCTTCACTCCGCGCTTCAAGCGGGTACGGTGATTCCGGTTTTTATTCTCGATCCGCATCTTCTCTTGCAAACGCCTGCACGCCGACAAGCCTTTCTCTTCGATGGCTTACGCGCTCTTGATTTCGATTTGCGCTCACGAAACTCGCGCTTGATAATTCGCGCAGGGAAACCTGTTGAAACACTACATCAATTAATCGCTGATACAAATGCAACTGCCATCTATGCGGAAGAAGATTACACACCTTACGCTCGCCGGCGCGATCAACAAATTGCAAAAGAACTCCCTTTGAAGTTGATTCTTGGTCAAACGGTTCATCATCCCGATTTTGTAAAAAAATCCGATGGTTCGCCATATACTGTCTACACTCCTTATTCACGCAGATGGAAAGAGTTGCTTCCGACAAACATCAATCTCTCTCCCGCATCAACACCTTCTGATTTGATTTCATTTCCACGCTCGGATGAAATCCCTGAATTACCAAGCTCAAAATATTTTCCGGCGGGCGAAGCCGAAGCGCTGA
>DATCTP010000451.1:0-2309 GCA_036567885.1 Anaerolineales bacterium
CGTTATATTGACCATGTGCAGATTACCGTCGCGGAACAAGTGGGCGTGGAACATCGAGGCGCATATTATGAGCATGCGGGTGCTTTACGTGACATGATCCAAAACCACCTGATGCAAATCTTAACCTTGATCGCCATGGAACCGATGGTTTCCTTTGATGCGGATGAAATCCGCAACAAGAAGGTGGATGTGTTGAGAGCCATCCGTCCAATCTCTAAAGAGCAGGTTAAGGAGGTCGCCGTGCGCGGCCAATATGGAGCGGGGTTGATGCAAGGTCAAAAAGTCGTTGCTTATCAATCCGAACCCGGTGTAGCACATCATTCACCTATCGAAACATTTGCGGCAATTAAATTGTTTGTCGATAATTGGCGCTGGCAGGATGTTCCTTTTTATCTGCGAACCGGCAAGCGGTTGAAGACGAAGGTTTCCGAAGCGACGATCCAGTTTCGGCCCGTGCCACACCAATCCTTTCCAAAGGCGGCTGCTCTCTCTTGGCAACCCAACCGTTTGACGATTCATATTCAGCCCGAGGAAGGGATTCTGTTGCAGTTTCAGGCCAAACAACCCGGTTCGACCCTGCATCTGAGTCCTGTGGACATGCACTTTTCCTACCAGGAAGCCTTTAAATCAAAATCACCAGAGGCTTATGAAACCTTGCTCGCCGATGTAATGGCCGGAGATGCCACGCTCTTCATGCGTGCCGATCAAGTGGAGGCATCCTGGGCAGTCTTAATGCCTATTCTGACGGCGTGGGAAAAATCCAAACCGGCGGACTTTCCCAATTACAAATCAGGTACGTGGGGACCGAAGGCGGCTGAGGCGTTAATTGCGAAAGATGGGCGGAGCTGGCTGCAGCCAAGCCCTAAGAATCTTCAGGTGGGTGGGTAATAATAGAGTCTCCCCCAAGTGGCGGAGAACAACACTCCCCGGTCGCAGGATGCGGCTGGGAAGTATCTATTGTAAACTGATAGTTGAAGTATATAGCGTTTCGCGGCTCATTTACGAAACACGCTTGTCAGAATGGATCCGGAGGTAAGAGATGAAAAAGAAATCAATCATTTTCGCTTTCATGGCGATATTCGTGGTCATCGCCGCGGGCTGTGCTCCCATTAAGGTAGTTCAAGTCAACACACCTGTTCCAAAGACACAAGCTACGCCCGCCTCAAACGGTCAAATAAACGTGCCGGGTGTAAATGTACCCGGTGTAAGCATACAGGTCTTTGCACCGGGTCCGAATCCGTTGGTCAATACTCCGGACGAACACGGATCGCCCGCCACAATCTGGTTGGGAATCTGGCATGGGATTATTTCTCCAGTGATCCTCGTATTATCATTCTTCCATAAAAACGTGCAGATGTACGAGGTGCACAACGACGGGAGCCTGTATAACCTTGGTTTCTTTCTTGGAGTTTTGCTTTGGGCGGCTCTTATTGGCTTCCTGATTGGTCGACGATAATACTCATGCCGTGCTAGAAATTAAGTCTGTAAATATGTAAACGGTTTGTCCAATAGCATTTTCATACCATAAAAAGGAGATTCTAATGAGTACAACATATATTCTTATCGCTGTGGTTGCGATCGTCGTGATCATGGGCATCATCTTGGCGCCGATTTTTGCCCGTCGTAAACGCTCAGATCGGTTCCAAAATAAATTTGGCGGACCCGAGTATGATCGCACTGTCGAGGCCGCTGGCAGCGAGAAGAAAGCCCAAAAAGAGCTGACTGAACGGCAGAAACATGTTAAGGCTTTGAATATTCGTCCGCTTTCGGTCAGAGAGCGCGAGCGTTATCAGATTGATTGGACCGCAGTCCAGGGAAAATTTGTCGACCAACCAGCAGAGGCGACTCAAGAGGCGGATCACTTAATCATGGAAGTCATGGCGTTGCGCGACTATCCCGTATCTGACTTTGACCAGCGGGCGGCCGATATCTCGGTCAATTATCCTGCATTGGTGACGAATTACCGCGCGGCGCGCGAGATCGCCATCAAAAATAAGAATCACAAGGCAGATACTGAAGACTTAAGACATGCGCTGATTTATTATCGTTCTCTGTTCGATGAACTCCTCAAGGCAGATACAGTCGTACCAGAAAAGAATTAAGATCGGTAACATATTCGCATCCTTTTAGTAGACTGCCATTTCCTCCCCCAAGTGGCGGAGAACAATATTCCCCAGTCGCAGGATGCGGCTGGGGAATATCTATTGTAGTATGAGTACATGACCCGCGTATATTTAGCCGATGCCATACCTGAAGAGCGCTCGGCCCTGCGCCTGCTCCTTCTTGATATGAAGATGGAAGTGGTTGGC
>DATCTP010000452.1:0-5669 GCA_036567885.1 Anaerolineales bacterium
CGAGAAAGTTCATTTCCTCGAGCGCACCGGACTTGACGATTTGCGTCCGAAAGCAAAAATACGCCTCACCATTCCGGATGGCTTCGACCGCATGTTGGAACATATCGCCGTCCATCGTTATTTCATGGGAATCGATTTGAAGCGTGATATTCCCGAAGAGGAAGCCATCACGCATTGGTACGACACGGTATATTTCCCCATCGTCAAAATGATCCGGCAAAGCAAAATCCTGAAAGATTTCCCCGGCAAAACCGAAGGCGATTTGTATTTGTGGGTGCTCGATCATCAGCATTATCTTGCGGATGAAGAAGGACAATCGCTCCAGCCACCAGAGCAAGCCGCGCGTGAATTTATCGAAGAACACGAAGACTAATTAATTGGATGTCATTGCGAGCCGCTGAAAGCGGCGTAGCAATCTCATGTAACACTCAATTGCCTGTTAGTGGAGATTGCTTACTCTTCGAGTGCGATGTCGCTTCGTTCGCAATGACACATGGAGATTATTTATGACTCGACATCCGTTATCTGGTGTGTACGCTGCGGCGGTGACGCCGTTAAAATCCGATTCTTCTCCGGACCTCGAAGCGGTCGCGCCGTTCCTGGCTTTTCTCGCCTCTCGAGGCTGTCACGGCGCGCTGATCTTCGGCACCACCGGCGAAGGCCCATCCTTTTCTCCATCTGAACGCGCGGACGTTTGGCGCGCGGCGGTGAAAGTCCGCGAGCAATTTCCAGACTTCAAATTATTCGCGGGCACCGGCACGCCGAGTCTCACCGAGACGATTAACTTAACCAAACTTGCATTCGATCTCGGCTTTGACGCGGTGGTCACTTTGCCGCCGTATTATTTCCGCAAAGCAACCGATGACGGTTTGTTCAATTGGTTCGAGCAAGTAATCACTAAATCGGTTCCATCGGATGGATATTTGTTTGGTTATCACATTCCCAGTACATCCGGAGTCGGTTTCTCATTTGATTTGCTTGCGCGTTTAAAGGATTCGTTTCCGAATCAATTTGCGGGCATTAAAGATTCGTCGCATGATGAAGGATTTACTCGAACTCTCGGTAAAACCTTTGGCACCGATTTGATTGTCTTCAATGGAACTGATTCAGATTTCGCTTTTGCTTTGCAGAATCACGCCGCGGGTTGCATCACTGCGCTGGCGAATATCATTTCGCCCAGCCTGCGAGAGATTTACGACGCGTTCATCAATGGCAAAGATACATCCTCTTTGCAAACGAAAGTCAGCGAACAGCGACATATCCTTGAAAAATATCAACCGTTTCCGCCATTGCTCAAAGCCTTGTTAGCGCAATTATATGATCAACCGCGCTGGCATGTGCGTCCGCCGCTGGTGGAATTATCAAAAGAGGATGAGGGAAAAGTATTTCAAGAATTTATCAAGGTACATAGAGATTGATGGGATAATTTCCAACTCGATATTTGATTCTGTCTAAAACAATCTCTGGAGACCAAATAGTCTCCAGAGATTGTTTGCATTTTACTTCTGTTTATATTGCGATATGTATTTATTGACCAGCCAGAGCGGCATTGGACTTTGTTGCTGCAGTGTTCAGTGTATCCTGCGGACTTGCCGCGGCGTTGGCGATGGAGGTCAGGGCATCGGCGATGTAGCCTCGGATCGGATTCCACGCAGCAACGGTCGGCTCCTGGCGTCCGTATTTCAGCCAGTCAAAGGCCTGACCATACAGCGGGTTGGCAGAGATAAAGTCGGACAATGCGGCTTTGGCGGATTGGCGCGCGGGGAAGTAGTAGGTTGCCTTTGCCCAAGAGGCATTGGTATCAGTGCTCATCAGCCACTTCAGGAAAGTGAACGCGGCGCGTTCTTTATCGGTGGTGGTCTTGAAAATAGTCACACTTGGACCATACGCGTCCACTACCGGATTGGGTGTGGTGTGCGGACTCGGAGCAATACCCCAGTTGGTCACTTTCCCGGCTTGGGTAATCGCCTGTTTGTAGTAAGGTAAGCCCGCAGTCGAACCGAAGGTGAAGGCGATCTTGCCCAAAGAGAAGTCCGTCTGATCCTGGAAGGATTTGGCAATCACCGTAGCATATTTCTGTTGGAACAATTGATTGAGGAAGGTCAGCGTATCCAAACCGGCTTGGGAATTGAAAGCAACCGTCTTGCTATCCGGGCTGAGCATATCACCGCCGCGGCTCCACACCCAATTCGCGAAGCGCGAGGCGTCGGTGTTCATCTCATAGCAATATGTGTCCGGTGGTTTGCTGACTGCCGCGCAGACTTTCATGAAATCGTCCCAAGTGGCAGGCGGTGTTGAGAATCCAGCAGCCTTGAGCATGTCCGCGTTGTAATACATCACTTCCATGCTGCGCATAAAAGCCAGACTATAGACTTGGTTGTTCGCTTGTGGATAATGATCGATGAACGAAGGATAAATATCCTTCATGTCATCCGCGGTAAATCCGATCTGCGGATCATTCATTAAGCTATCAAGTGGAATGACCGCGCCGCTGGCGATGTAGTTGGAAACATCATTCTGATAAGCAACTGCCAGATCAGGCGGAGTGCCGCCTGCAATAGCGGCAGTGACTTTTTTGTAAAGGTCAGAATATGTTCCCTGAAACGTGGCGGTGACGAAAATATCAGGATGCGTAGAATTGAACTGGTTGACCAGGTTATTCAACACTTGTCCCTGAAAACCGCTTTGTCCATGCCAGAACTGGATTTGAATCGCGTTGGCGGCGGGTGTGATCGTCGGCTCTGGAGTGTTTGTGGCGGTGGGGGCTGCCGTGGCTGGAGCAGCCGTGGTCGCCGGTACCTCGGTGGCTGCTGCAGTGGGGGAACCGACAGGAGCCGGTGTCTGCGTTTCGGCGGGAGCCGTAGCCGTCGCGGCAGGTGCGCAGGCTGAAAGCATCATGATCAATACAAGCAAAAACGTGACGAGTGTGTTTCTTTTCATGTTCTCTCTCCTTGTTTGAGTTTTTTATTTCATCGAATCAACCGGTTCTAATCTTGACCTATAAGCGGATACGTTCACCTCCCTCTTCATCCACGTATTCCGACTCTTGCAACGCCCTCAATGAACCAGCGCTGCAACAAGAAGTAAATCAGGATAACGGGAATGACGCTAATCGTGACAGCTGCCAGCAGGTATTGCACCTCTGTACCTGCGTCTGTGATGAATGAGGTGATGCCTACCTGCAAAGGGCGCATCATCGGATTGTTCGTGACCAGCAAAGGCCACATCAGGGAATTCCAACTGCCCAAAAAAGAGAACAGGGCGCTTGTAATCAGTGCGGGGCGCGATAAAGGCAGAACGATGCTCCACAAAAACTGGAAGTGGTTACAACCATCCAAGACGGCGGCATCATACAATTCCGACGGGATGGCTTTGAAGAATTGCCGCAGGAGAAAAATGCTAAAAGCACTGGCAGTCCAGGGAATGATGAGCGCCTCGTAATGATCTATCCAGTGCAAGTCCCGCATCAGAATAAAGTTGGGGATCAGGGTCACTTCAAACGGAACCATCATAGTCGAGAGCAGGATGATGAAAAGCGCATCCTTGCCCGGAAAACGCATACGAGCGAAGGCATAGCCCGCCAGCGACGACGTGATCAAAACTCCCAATGTCGTGGCAATCGCCATCAGCAAGGTATTCTCAAAATAGCGCGGGAACAAGCCGACTTGATTCCAAGCTTGTTGGTAATTGGAAAACAGCCAGTGCGTTGGAAAAAAACTTTGCGCGGCAGAGGCTTCAATGTAACTCTTGAGCGAAGTCAATACCATCCAAACGAATGGAAAAAGCGCAAGAAGCGCACCGGTCAGCAGAATAAGGTGAACGAGCAAGCGTTTGAGAATGTGAATGATGCGATCTTTGTTGAACATGAGCATTATTCCCGGGACTCCCATGCCTCTGTCCGTGGACCCACGAAGCGGAAATTGATCATCGTCAAAACCAGAATCAGCGCTGAGAGCAGAACCGCGACGGCAGAGGCGTAGCCGTAATTCGAGTAAGTATATAACTGATCGAACATATACACCGTCATCGTGTAAGTGGTACCCAATGGCCCGCCCAAAGTCTGGGCGGCGGCGATATTCATGGAATAGATCTGGTTGAAGGATTGAAATGATCCGATCACGGAGATAACCAGAACAAAGAACAGGGTGGGTGAAAGCAACGGGAATGTAATGAAGCGGAATAATTGCCAGCTGTTGGCTCCATCCATGCGCGCGGCTTCATAGATTTCACCTGGGATGTTCGTCAGCCCGGCGAGAAAGATGACAATGTCATAACCAACTGTCTGCCAAACGGTGAAAATGGCGATCGCGATCAATGCCAAACTGGGTCCGTGCATCCATGCTGGGACAGTTACATTGAATTGCCTGCCAATCAACTGGAAAATCCCCAGCGGTTCAATCAGCCAGCGCAAGGGCGGCACGCCGAGATACTTTAAAGCCAGATTCGCCAATCCACTACTGGGATCGAATACCCAAGCCCAGACGATGGAAGAACCGACGGTGGAAAGAACATAGGGCAGGAAATAAATCGTGCGATAGAAAGATTGCCCGCGCACGCCCTGGTAGAGCAGATAGGCAAACAACAATCCAAGCACAATGGCTGAGACAATCGTCATCAGCGCAAATGAAAATGTGTTGACCAGCGCGGTCCAGAAATCGGAAGTGGAAAGGGCGCGCACATAATTTTGCAAACCAACGAATTTGAATTTGTTGATCGGCCCCGTATTCAAGCTGATGTCAATTGCGTAAAAAACGGGAAAGATGTGGAAGACCACCAGAATAACGAAAGCAGGAAGGATGTAAAGATAGGCAGTCCAGTCTATACGGCGCGCAAGGATGGGATATTGACGTGTTGTCGGCTGTGGCCGGGATTTCTGCATCGGCGGTACCATTACCTATTATCTTCCTGTGAGTGATTTGACGGATTAAATCCGCGTTAGGATTTTGAAAAGGCTTGATTAATATAATCCATAATTACATCTAGGGGAATGGATAAATCCGGCACGGCTTTGCCAACTTGTTCACGGAGATTGGGTTTCGTCGTGTTTGCGCTATAATCCCATAATGCACCCAGACTTCATAAAACCCAATTACGACTCCGGCGGTTTTGCCGGATTACCGCTGGCGATCAAAAGCCTATTCGGCGGTGACGCTTATTCGCTTCCCATCCCTGATCTTCAAAAAAGTTACGATAATGTAATTCTATTTTTTGTGGACGCCTTCGGATGGCGCTTCTTCGAGAAGTTCGCCTCGCACCCATACTTGGATCGCTCTATCCGTAACGAGCATGTTGTTAAACTTACATCGCAGTTTCCCTCGACGACATCCGCTCACACAACTTGCATCCACAGCGGATTAAATGTAGGACAGAGCGGCATCTTCGAATGGAATTACTACGAGCCGCTGTTGGATGCAATGATCGTCCCGCTGCTTTTTTCTTTCTCCGGGACGATGGAACGCGACCAGCTCAAGAAGACCGGCATCGCTCCGAAAGAACTTTATCCCACCCAGAGCTTGTACCGCGACTTGAAAAAGCTTGGCGTCCACTCAACGATCTTCCAGCACCGCGAGTATACGCCCTCCACTTATTCTGACATCTTGTTTCGCGGGGCTGACGTGCGTGGGTACAAGACTCTGCCAGAGGCGCTGACCAATCTCCGTTTGGCATTG
>DATCTP010000453.1:0-3905 GCA_036567885.1 Anaerolineales bacterium
AAGGAAGCCACAGCGCGCCACGAAAGCCATCCAAACGGATGGCTTTCTGGTTTATTCATCTCCAAACGAAATTCCCATGCCGCGCGCGGTGATCACCGCATCTTCATTCAGATCCACTCGGCGCGGAACAGCCAGCGCTTCTTCGAGAGTCACATCGGTGATCTGACCGGAGCGCAAGGCGACCATATGGTCAAAGCCGCCGCTCGCCGCGAGTCTGACAGCGGCGGCGCCGTAACGAGTTGCCAGCCAGCGATCAAACGCCGTTGGAGTCCCACCTCGCTGCAAATGTCCCAGCACCGTTACGCGCGTTTCATATCCCTTCTTCTCAATATATTCCCCCACCAAATGACCAATGCCGCCCAAACGCGGCACATACATTTCATCGCCGCTGCGCGAGAAGACTTGTTTTCCACCCAGCGGCTCCGCTCCCTCCGATACGGCGAGGATGCTGAACAAACTTCCGCGCTCCACGCGCTGTCGAATCTTTGAAAGAACCGCTTCAAACTTAAATGGGATCTCAGGGATCAGGATCACATCCGCGCCGCCCGATATTCCCGCATGCAGCGCAATGAAGCCCGCCTCACGCCCCATCAATTCCAGCACCATCACACGATGATGCGCCTCCGCGGTGGTGTGAAGTCGGTCAATTGCTTCGGTAGCAATATTCAGGGCGGTATCGAAGCCAAAGGTCACTTCGGTGCCGCCGATATCGTTATCAATCGTTTTGGGAACGCCGATCACCGGGATTCCTTTTTGATACAACTCATGTGCGATCCGCAGTGTGCCATCGCCGCCGAGAACCAGCAAAGCATCCAAACCAGATTGTTTCATCGAATTGATCAGTTCATCCGATTTATCAACGGTAACTTCTTTGCCATTCTGAATGATCTTACGGGCAAAAGGATTGCCGCGGTTCGCCGCGCCGAGAATGGTTCCGCCGCGCGGCAAAATCCCGCTCACCTCCTTCAAGCCCAAAGGGACGATTCCATTCTCTTTGAGAAATCCATCATAGCCATCCAGCATTCCATAGACTTCGCATCCGTATTGCAGGATGGCTGTTTTCACTGCCGCGCGAATGACGGCATTGAGTCCCGGCGCATCGCCGCCGCCCGTCAAAATTCCAATTCGTTTCATGGATGTTCCTCCACAACGCTCAAATTGTTTGTTGCTATCATACCCCAATCCAAATCTTTCTTGCTTTTCGCAGACAATCCCCATATAATCATCGCATGACAGAACAAAAGCCTGCATCGCTGTTACAAACTCTGACCAAATGGCTTGTTCCTCTTGCAGCCATTGTCGCCTTGGGCGTGTGGATTTATATTGCGCCGCCCGGTTTGATGGGAAAGCTCGATGCGATCGGTTATGCCGTTTGTCACCGTCTTCCTTCCCATTCGCTTTTCATCGGCGCCATCCAACTTCCATTGTGTGCGCGCTGTACGGGCGAGTTCAACGCCGCCGCGATTGCCTTGATCTTTCAGGGATTTATCAGCCGTAAGAAAAGCAAGATGCCCAATCGCGGCATCCTCGCCATGTTGGTACTTTTCTTCCTTGCCTTTGGGATCGATGGTGTCAATTCCTATATTGGATTGCTCAAGCAAAGTTACGCCAGCGGTCTTTTCACGAACATTCCGAACTTCTACACCACCACAAATGTGATCCGCGTCTTTACCGGAAGCGGCATGGGAATTGCCATGGCTTCCGTGCTTTTCCCGATGTATAACCAGACGATCTGGCGCGTCCCTGAAGATAAACCCGCCCTCGAATGGCCCCAGTTTGGTCTATTGGTCGGGATTGTGCTCCTGTTCGACTTCGGCGCGTTGAGCAACGTGGATGCCATTTTATATTTCATTTCGGTACTCAGCTCGCTGGGCGTGCTGGCGTTACTATCCATGGTTTTCAGCATTGTCTGGGTGATGATCATGAAACAGGATAACGCCTTCGATCATCTCCGGCAATTATGGCTTCCCGCCGTAGCGGGCTTGACCCTGGCTTTTCTCCTCATCATCAGCATTGATCTTTTCCGATTCAATCTCACGCACACTTGGACCGGATTTCCAGGATTAACCGGATAAAAAATTTCAATGGAATTATTGCTCGGAATCTTTTCAGCGTTTGGACTTTCAGCCAGTGCAGGCTTGAATGCCTATATTCCGCTGTTGGTGATCGGCGTGATCGCGCATTACACCCATCTTATCAAACTCAATCCGCCGTACGACGTACTGGCCAACCCATACGTTTTGATCCTGATTGGCATTCTGCTCATCATCGAAATGCTGGCAGATAAAGTCCCCGTGGCGAATCACATCAATGATTTGATTCAAACCTTCGTGCGGCCCGTGGCTGGAGCGATTGCGTTCGCGGCGAGCACAAATATCATCACCGGCATCAATCCAATCGTCGCGCTGGCTTGCGGATTGCTGGTCGCTGGCAGCGTGCACGTGGTCAAATCCGCGGCGATCCGCCCCATCGTCACCGCCACGACCGCCGGCGCGGGAAATGTGCCGGTCAGCCTCGCGGAAGATATTACATCAACCGTTGTATCTCTTTTGTCTATCCTCGTCCCGATCGCGATTGCCGTCCTGATTATCATTGCCATTGTGTTTCTGATATGGTGGTGGGCGCGTCGGACAGATAAAAAACAAACCGCCTGAGTGCGGAAATCAAATTCTCTGGAGGCACAAATGAACGACCAAAATCAACCCATGGACATCAACCCCGGTCCTGCACCGACAAAGAAAAACAACACGGTCTTAATTATTGCCATCGTTGTGGTGGTGGTTTTATGCTGTTGTTGCATCGGCGGCGCTAGCGCATACTGGCTTTGGAACAACGGAGATAAACTTCTTCAACAAAGCACCGGCGCCATTTTGCAAATGTTATAGAATAAAAGCCTCCGTAAAAATCGGAGGCTTTTATTTGCGAAACAATCCTTGAAGTTCTACAATGGCATTCCATGCTTTTTCACGCTCCAAACGATCCAGCGACAAAGCGTCGAATTCATCTTCATCCAGCACAGTTTGTTTACCATTGGCTGAAACCCATAAGTCCAACGCGAGATCAACATACGAAACCGTATCATCCGTCAATACCGCGGGCTTGCCGACGTTGCAATACCAGCCTTTGAGTCTGCCGTCGTCGCGGTCATAAATCTCGAAGAGGTTATACCAGCGGTCGGTATAAAACGTTTCCACGAAACGATCGTTCTCTTTCAACGTCACGTCCATGAACGGCGTATCGGGACGATTGAAGAACGCTTCCAACACGATTGCATTCGGTTCGCGGCGTATTACTTCTCCATCATACTGCCACATGATTTCATCGTTCAGATTCTTCTTCAAAACTTTTATAGACTCTTTCATCCCAAACATTCCAATTTGGCCTTGATCTCGAGCCTTTGTCCAATCTTCGGTTCTTCCTTCACATAAAAATACAATCCATTATCCAGTGTGACTTTGAAGCGATCCTGCTGGAAGACAACATCCACGACGCGGCCGCGGATTTGATTCGCTTCTTTCTCAGCTTCAAGCGGACGCGCCAACAAATGAATTTTTTCTCCTGCCTGATGTTGATGATTACACTTCACCGAAAAAACTCCGGAATTCGTTTCCACTTTCCACTTTCTGTCAATTATCTTCCCTTCGATCACATTTCCCAAGCCAAGAAACTGCGCAGCCCAAACCGAATTGGGCTTTGACCAAACGTCTGCTGGCGTTCCTTCCTGCACAATTTGCCCATCATGCAAAAGCAACACGCGGTCCGCGATGGTAAATGCTTCTTCTTGATCGTGGGTCACATAAATGGCGGGGATTTGAGTTCGATGCAGGATACCGCGCAATTCATCGAGCAAGTCTTCGCGCAAGGCGCGATCCAACGCTCCGAGCGGTTCATCGAACATCAACAAG
>DATCTP010000454.1:0-7215 GCA_036567885.1 Anaerolineales bacterium
CGCAATGACATTATGATTTTGCTTGCCGCATAATCTCCCTGATTTGCTCAAGATGATCCGATGCATGTTTCAATCCCGAAGCAAATCTAGAAACGGCTGTGTGAGCTGGATAACCTGCCGCTGGCTCATAAGTATTGTCCATGTGCGGGGCGTCGGGCCACATATCCAACGCGGCGAGGCACATGCGTTTTGATTCTTCTAACCGTGCGCGGCAGAAAGCAATCGTTTTCACTTCCTGAAATGGAACTTCCCAGCGCGAGCGTCCGTGAAACTCCACGCCGCGCGCCAGCTCTTGTGAAATGGATGCCGACTCTTCCATCGAAGCCGTCAAATGCACAATCACATGGCCGAGTGTCCACGCCAATTCACCTTCTCCTTCTTTGGCGAATTGGTCCTTCGCATTCGGGTCAAGGGGTTGAAACACAACGTCGGCATCCGTGGCATTTGCAATCCGATGCTCAATGTCGTTATACATCTCATTGAGTTCACGGCGCAGATCATCCTTAGTCAAGCCTTTGACCAAATCCTGCACTGTAACTTTCTTTTCTCGAACCGATTGAAAATCCAACATTTGTTTTCCTAGTTTCTTTTTTACCACGAAGGTCACTAAGGTGCATGAAGTGAAAAACACTTAACCTTTGTGTTACTTCGTGTCCTTTGTGTTTAAAAATTTACTCTTGCCATTCTTTTTCATCATATGCTGGCAATTCGCAGCGCAAAGGCTTGTCGCTACGTTCGCCCAATGCGTAACCGGCTTGAATCAACGTTTGAATCTCGGAACTGCCTTCATAGATCATCGCGCCTTTGGAATTGCGAAGGTAGCGCTCGACATCATACTCATCGGAAAACCCATACGCACCATGAATTTGGATCGCTTCATTCGCGGCGCTGAAAGATGCTTCGGTGGCGAACTTCTTTGCATACGATGTTTCGCGTGTACAACGTTTGCCCACGTTTTGCATCCAACCCGATTGCAAATATAGCAAGCGCGCAATCTCGTAATCCTGCGACATCTTGGCGATCTTTTCCTGGATGAGTTGATGCTCCGCAATCGGCTTGCCAAACGTCGTGCGCATCTTAGCATATTTTACACTGGCTTCCAAACAAGCGCGGATGATTCCCGTTGCACCCGATGCAACCGTATATCTTCCGTGATCGAACGCGGACATTGTGATCTTGAATCCTTCGCCTTCTTCGCCGATTCGATTCGCCGCCGGAACTTTCACATCCTGAAAGTGAATCCAGCCTGTCACACCGGCGCGCACGCCCAGCTTGCCGTGAATGTCGCCGCGCGTCACGCCTTTGGATGAAAGGTCAACGATGAAGGAAGAGAGTCCCTCCGAAGGCTTGGATACTGATGAATTTGTTTTAACAGTGACCAGTGCGAGGTCTGCTTTGGAGGCAAGTGAGATCCACATCTTCTCGCCGTTGAGGATGTAATTATCGCCGTCGCGTTTTGCGGAAGTTCTCATCGCGGCTACATCGGAGCCCATGCCGGGTTCCGTAAAAACACCGCACCCAATCTTTTCGCCTTTTGCTAATGGAATAAGAAACTTTTGCTTTTGTTCTTCGGTTCCCCATTGAAAGACCGTCATCGCACAAAGCCCCACATGCACTGACATAATCACGCGCAGAGACGTATCTACTGCTTCGAGTTCCTCGCAAGCCAAACCCAGCGAAAGATAATCCATGCCTTGGCCGCCGTACCGGACGGGGAAGGGCAGACCGAGAATGCCGAGTTCGCCCATGCGCTTCAGCAGCCACGGAATCGGCTCCTGCTTTCGGTCGAATTCTTTGATAACGGGTGCAACTTCCTTTTGGGCAAAGTCGCGAACCGTTTTTTGGGTCATTTCGTGTTCGGGCGAGAGAGAAAAATCCACAGTGAAGCTCCAGTGAAATTTTTCTCTAATTATACACGCTTGGATAAATGCGGTGATAATAACAAAAAACCCGACGCGTTTTGGATACGCGTCGGGTTATGACGATTGGGTATCTTCCATCAGACTTTCCTTTCGATACCCATGTTGCTCAACTCATCGGGGCTGGTGGTGTCCACGAAGAAGTTGGCGCCTGCCAAGGCAAGCAAGAGCAAGATAGAAATGGAACCTGCAAGTACGATCATAAGCAACTCCTTTCTTTACATAATATAACGACTCTCGCTGAAAAAAGATACTTCCCCCAACAGTACTGTAATGAAATTAGCATACAGACTTGAAAGGGATTAAGCGTTGGCGGTTCGTTATATCTTTTTTGATTTTACGCTCGTAAGATTGCAATTGGATGAAAAAGATATGGGCAGGTGATGGACAAGTTATGAATTGACTCCCGTTGACAAAAGGCTCGTTTCGGATAAAATTCAACCCGCAAGTAAGCCGAAGTGGCGGAATTGGCAGACGCGCTAGGTTCAGGGCTTAGTGGGCGCAAGCTCGTGAGGGTTCAAGTCCCTCCTTCGGCACAAAAAGAAACTCGCTGAATGGCGGGTTTTTTGTTTTCTAAACAGAGTCGCGGTGGTATAATTACTTTATTCGGAGTATTCGCTTCATCTAAAGGACACGAAGTCAAAAACCAGCCTTCGTGTCTTTTTATGCTCTTTGACCAGGAATCCCTATGGACATCGGAAACATCCAACAAGTAGACATTGACGCCCAGATGCGCTCGGCTTACCTCGATTATGCAATGAGCGTGATCGTGGCGCGCGCCTTGCCCGATGCCCGCGATGGTTTGAAACCCGTTCATCGCCGCATTTTGTATGCCATGCAGGATATGGGAATCCGTTCCAATTCCGGGTACAAAAAATCGGCTCGTATTGTGGGCGAGGTGCTCGGTAAATACCATCCGCACGGTGACGCGGCGGTCTATGAAAGTATGGCGCGCATGGCGCAGGATTTCTCCATGCGTTATTTGCTGGTGGATGGTCAGGGCAACTTCGGCTCGATTGACGGCGACGCGCCCGCCGCTATGCGTTATACCGAAGCGCGCCTCCATAAACTGGCCGAGGAACTGCTCGCCGATATTGACAAGGAAACGGTTGACTTCGGTCCCAACTTCGACGACTCGCTCGAAGAACCACTGGTTTTACCGGCTCGCATTCCCAACCTTTTGATGAACGGGGCATCCGGTATCGCGGTGGGCATGGCGACCAATATTCCGCCGCACAATTTGCGCGAGTTGACCGATGCAATCATCTTCCTGATTGACAACTATGACGCGATGGACGAAATCTCGGTTGAAGAGTTGATGAAACGCGTCACCGGCCCGGATTTTCCGACCGGCGGTATCATCGTCGGCCGCGAGGGAATCGAATCCGCCTATGGAACGGGACGCGGCCGTATTGTGGTGCGCGGCGCGGCGCACATCGAAGAAGGCAAAAGCGGCAAGCACGAAATCATCATCACTGAAATTCCATATCAAGTCAATAAGACAACGCTGATCGAGCGTATCGCCGAATTGGTGCGCCAAGATAAGATCGATCAGATCGCTGACTTGCGTGATGAGTCGGATCAGCGCGGTATGAGCATCGTGATCGAACTCAAGCGCGGCGCACAGCCGAAAAAGGTTTTGAACCAACTTTATAAATACACCGCTTTGCAATCCACGTTTGGCGTGCAGATGCTGGCGTTGGTGGATGGCGAGCCGCGCACCTTGCCGCTCAAGCGGGCTTTGCAGATTTTTATCGAGCATCGCCAAACCGTCATCGTCCGGCGTTCCAATTTTGAACTCGCCAAAGCCAAAGCGCGTTTGCATATCCTTGATGGTTATCTGCTGGCGCTTTCCAATCTTGACGCGGTCATTAAAACCATTCGCGAATCTCAGGATGCCGATGTTGCCAAAACGAATTTGGTGGAACGCTTCAAACTCAGCGAGCTTCAAGCCCAAGCCATCCTCGATATGCAATTGCGCCGTCTCGCCGCATTGGAACGCTGGAAGATCGAAGAAGAACATAAGCAAGTTTCAGAGCAGGCTGCTTATCTTGAAGACTTGCTGGCTCATCCAAAGAAAATCCTGGCATTGATCCAAACTGATTTAAAAGAGCTTGCGGAAAAATACGGCGATGACCGCCGCACGCGCATTGCTTCGGATGCAACGGAAGAACTCACGGAAGCAGATCTTGTCCAGGATGAAGCGGTGTTGATCAGTCTCACCGAACGCGGCTATGTCAAGCGCGTGGCGGCGGCGGCTTTCCGTTTGCAGGGACGCGGCGGACGCGGCGTGATGGGTCACACCACCAAAGAGGAGGATGAGGTTGTGATGCTCATCCCCGCTCGCAGTCTCGACTCGATGCTGTTCTTCTCGGATAAAGGCAAAGTCTACAGCGAAAAGGTGTATCAAATTCCCGATGCGGATCGCGCCGCAAAAGGTATCCCGCTGGTTAACGTATTGAGCCTGGATGCCGATGAGCGCGTCACCGCCGCGATTGCGGTTTCAGATTTTTCCGCGCATGGATTTTGTGTGCTTGCGACGGCGCGCGGCAAAGTCAAGCGAGTCGATATGGAAGAATTCGCTTCGGTCCGCCCCTCGGGCTTGATCGCGATGAACCTTGAAGACGGCGACACCCTCGGCTGGGCGCGCCCGACCTCCGGCAAGGATGAAGTGATCTTCGTCACTGAGCAGGGACACGCATTGCGTTTTAGCGAAACGAAGATCCGCTCGATGGGCAGACAAGCCGCCGGTGTGAACGGTATTCGACTCGCTGAGGGCGATCTGGTCACAAGCATGGATGTGGTGGATAAGGACGGTTCGCTTTTAATCGTGACCAAAGGCGGCTTTGGCAAACAAACTCCGTTGAAGAATTACACTCCGAAGGGACGCGCCACGCGCGGTATTGCCACTGTGGACCAAAAAGCTTTCGATGAAATCGGCAAGATTGCCGCGGCACGCGTCGTTCAAAACGATGATGAATTGACCATCATTACTGCCAATGGAGTTGTGTTGCGGTTAAAAGTTAAGGATGTCAAACAGTCGGGACGCGCCACCAAAGGCGTGCATCTGATCAAACCGCAGGAAGGCGATTATGTGGCTTCGGTGGCGCGTATCGCCTCCGAAGAATTAAAGCGTGCTGGCGCTCAACTCAATGGGGAAGAAGAAAAAGAAGGACAGCCAACGTTGATATAAAAACTCGGAGCATAAACTGCTCCGAGTTTTTTTGGTATAGACAGAAAGATTTTTTAGAACAATCCAAATTTTCCTGTTACTACCAGGAACATGGCTCCCACCAAACAAACCATCATCATCAGCATCACTGCGATGATAAAGCGTTGCACAGGTGACATTCCGAGAAACTTATCGGAGATTTGGAACGATGGAGCCGGATTGGTTTCCTCTGCCGGTTGAAATTGGGCTTCATCTTCGTAAAATGGAGCTGAGTTTGCATCTTCTCGTAAATTATCAAACATAATTTTCTCTTGACGACGATTCTATCACACAGACGGACGCAGGTGAATTTCACCTATCTGGACTGTAAGGATTTTGTCATTTGTCCTGAATCGCAGACTTCCATCTGCTTCGAGACCGAGCAATTCGCCGCTCAACGGCGCTTCATTTTCCTTGACCAGCCGGATTTGTTCGCCGCGAAAAGCCAATGAAGCTTCCCAAGCTTTGATAAATTCATCCGTTCCCAGCCTTGGGCGCCACGCGATCAGCGACGACAAAATTTCGTGCAGAAGTTCAACGCGGTGAATGGGATGTGCCAATTCGGTTTCGATACTGGTTGCCGGAAACAAAACCTGATCCGCAGGCGGAACGGACGAAGCCAAAACATTGACTCCGATTCCCACAACAAACGCGTTCAACATTTCGCCAGTCCACGTCGATTCCACCAAAATACCAGCCGTCTTTTTTCCATTAATCAAAACATCGTTGGGCCATTTAATCCGAGAGTGCAATCCGAGTTTTGTGATGGCATCCGCCAGAGCCAGCGCACCGAGTCCGGTAATTCGCGCGGGATGTTTTGTTTCGTCGGTTGTGGGGAGCAGGATCAAACTAAAGGCGAGAGCGGTTTTGGGCGGCGTGGACCATTTCCGGCTGAGTCGGCCGCGCCCGCTGGTTTGTTCATCCGCAATGACCACCGAAAGATCGCGCGCGTCCCGCGATGCCCACGTCAGCGCTTCATCGTTGGTGGAACCGATGCTCTCGAAAAAACGGAAGCCGCCCAACGGAAGGTCCCGAAGAGCGGCTTGAAGTTCATGCGAGTTCATTTAGTGAACGAAGTCCCACGGATTTTTATTACCGCCACCATAGCGGACTTCAAAGTGCAGATGCGGTCCGGTTACGTTGCCGGTCGCGCCGGATGCGCCGATAGCTTGTCCCGCATAAACCGGCTCGCATACTTTAACGTTAATGGCGCTAAGGTGTGCGTAAATGGTGGCGTAACCATTGCCATTATCAATCTCGATCACGTTGCCGTATCCATAGTTGTAGCCGCCTTGTGCCATAACTACCACACCATTTCCGGCGGCCACTACGGTATCGCCGACATGAGCAAGGATATCAATACCTAAGTGAGTCGGCACAACATAATCATAGCCAGATAGAACGTGCGGTTCGCCTAGTATTGGCCAGACAGAAACTGGTCCGGCGGGACCTGCGCCGCATTGAGCTGTGCCGATGTTCGATGTGCCAGTTCCGGCTCCTGTTGTGCCGCGCGAGATGGTTGGGATGAATTGAGTCCAATCGATTAATTTTCGCTGACCGCCGGGGATCATGATCACGTTGCCGGGTTTTATCTGCGGGTTGGTCAAATCCAAATTATTGCCGGGCCAATTCAAGATGTCATCCGCTTTGGCTTTGAATTCGTCGGCCACCTTTTGGAGGGTATCCCCTGGCTGCCATGTATAAAGAATGCCATCTACCGGCGGGATGGTCAAGGTGATACCGGGTTTAAGATTTTCAGGATTATCGTCCAGGGTGGCTTTGTTGCTATATAAAATGGTTTCCGGCTTGATGTTATATTGTTTCGCGAGAGCAAAGAGTGAGTCGCCCGTCACCACTTGATATTGAATCACACTGGTATTGGTCTGAGCGGATAGACTTGTTTTGAGTTCGATTTGGCGCCGGATGGTGACGTTGGAAACGCCCGCATTTGCCGCGGACGTTGGTGCCGCTACGGACGGCTGGCTCTGGCTATTATCGCTGGATGCAGCGCTCGGTGCAGGATGGGAAGCGGGCGCGGCGGAACCGATTTGAATCCACCAGAAGCCGAATCCCGCCAATGCCGCC
>DATCTP010000455.1:0-3467 GCA_036567885.1 Anaerolineales bacterium
CTCGGTCATCAATTTGGTTTGACCATAAACATTGGTCGGACCGAGCGGCGAATCTTCAGTCAGCGGGAGTTCGCTTGAAACATACACCGCTGCCGTGGACGAAAAGACAAACTTTTTGATTCCCGCCCGCGTCGCCGATTCGATCAGGCTCAATGAATTGACAAAGTTGTTGTGAAAGAAACGTCCGGGGTCTTTCATCGACTCGCCCGCTTCGATGAATGCCGCGAAGTGCATCACGGCGTCGAAGCTTCTGGAGAGCAATGCATCCGCCAATGCGTGCGTATCATCCAGCGAAGCATGGATGAAATTCGCCTTTTCCGGCACCGCCGCGCGATGACCGGTGATCAGCGAATCGTAAACTGTGACCGAATGTCCGGCATCCAACAATGCCTGCGCGGTTGCCGAGCCGATATATCCCGCGCCGCCTGTGACGAAAATATTCATGGTGTACCTGTTACGGACTGGGGTAACTTAAGCGTGCTGACGCGGTTCAAAAGCCATTGACCGTTCGATTGAACGATCCATTCTCCCACATATCGCAGTTTCAATTCGTAGCTTTGATTTGGATCGGTCCATTTTTCATCGTACTTGCCGACTACCACTGCCACATTTCCATTGATGACAATCGAATCGATGGTGGTGATCAACGAATCCAGATGCGCGGCGCTGAAGGATTGATTCAGATAAGTGCGGATCGCATCCGGTCCGCTGGCGAGTACCAAGCCCGAATCAACCAACTCGCCATTGGACGCAAATAACGATGCCATGCCGTCGGCGTTGGTTTGTACAAAATACTGATTGTATTTTTCCATGTTCGCGCGCACGTCCGGCGAGCGATCCGGCGTGGGCGTGGCGGCGACTTTGCTGGTGGAACTGCAAGCCGTCAGCGCAATCGCCAGAATCAGTAATAACGAAAAGAATTTTGATTTTATAGAAAACATTTTTCTCCTGCACTAATGTCATTGCGAGCGAGTGGAACGAGCGCGGCAATCTCAGCTAACCATCAAACAATCCATTGCCTGAAAACATGAGATTGCTTCGTCCCTTCGTTTCTCGCAATGACATGCTGTCTATCTCCAGATACTGCTATACGGATGTTCGCCAACGATATGCCTTCCTTCTGCGAATCGCGTCGGCGCATAGATCGAAAGATCAACGGTTTTCGATTTTCCATCCAGAATTAATTCCGACATACAGAGTCCAACCGCGGGCGAAACTTTAAATCCCGTGCCGCTGAATCCGCAATCGAGGTAAAAGCCGTCGGGTCCCGCCGCGCCCAGCATCGGATGTTGATCCGGCGTGATGCCGTCGTAGCCGCCGTGAGCGGAGTGCAGAGCGCCGTTCTCCATGATCGGAATCCGTTTGCAGATCCGGTCAATGCCGCGCTCCACGAATCCCTTCTTGGCGTGATCCGTATCGTTATCCGGCGATTCTCCCAACGGATTTCCATCTTCGAGTCCGACCAATGTTAAATTTCCTTCGGGGCGAAAATACATTTCGTTCGCAAAATCAATCACCGTTGGATGATTCTTAATTTGATTGGGCCGCGCTACGAACATCGTATCATGCCGCCAGGTATCATACGGCAAATCAAGTCCAGCCATCTCATTGATTTGATTCGCCCACGCGCCTGCCGCGTTGACAATGATTGGCGCATCGAACTGACCCTGTATGGTTTGCAAACCTTTGACCTTTCCGCCGCTGACAACGATTCCTGTTACCGCGCAATCTTGTATCAACTTTGTGCCTTTATCGCGCGCCGCGTTGATAAACGTATTCGCTGTGTCGCTCGGCATGGCGTAACCGGATTCCGGTTCGTAAGCCGCAAACTCAATGTCGTCCGTGACGAACGACGGCGCAAGCCGCTTGACATCATCGGCTTTGATTAACATGACCGGGATGCCAATTTGTTGGTGCATCGCCACATTCGCTTTGAGATTATCCACATCCTCATGCGCCACAAGTTGAATGAAGCCTGTTCTTGTAAAACCCGAATCTCCTCCGACCATTTCTTTCCAATTGCGAAAATATTGAAACGAAACCCATGCCAATTCTGAATCTTGTTTCACGTCATAATGCATGCGGACGAGTCCGCTGGAGCGGCCGGTTGCGCCCGCCGCCACAAATTTCTTTTCCAACACAATGACCTTCATGCCGCGCTGTGCGAGATGAAAAGCCAAGCTGGCTCCATGCACGCCTGCGCCGATGATGATCACGTCCGCTGTATTATTCATGCAATCGTTCCTTCCCGCGATGTTCCAGCCACAGAATCAAAAACGTAAATCCTTGAACGACAAGCGCCGCGGCGCTGGCTGAAAGAAACCCAACCGCGATTCCTGCGCGTTCGATCAATAGAAACAACACCAGGAAAAATCCCGCGAAACCAAACAAGCCAAACAGCAGACCGCGCAGAACGCTAGCCGCGCTTGCCGGTCCGTTGAGACGATGCGCAAAGACGGCAAGTATGGTTGTGTACAACGGAATCGTTGCCAGCAATCCGGTGAGACGCGAACCGAGAAACGGAGCCAACTCGGTCAACAGGATGATAAAACTTGTCCCAAGCAAAATCCGCGACAGAATATCCCAGCGTCCGGGCTCCACATCTTTTGATTCCAGCGCCTCGCTCTTCGGCATCAAGATCAAGCCAAGAATGATGGTCAGCGTTACGGCGATGATCAACGGCGCAAACGGAATGATGATATTTTCCATCAATATCACAATTCCAAAATAAGCCAGCATACTTCCGACCAGTGAGACCCGCCAATCGAATCGAATCGCCAGCCAGGCGTACACTAAACAAAACGCCACCAGAGAGAAGCCTCCGCTTACCGTTCCTGCGATGGCAGATGCCGCGAAGGTTGCGCCATGACTTAGCGCCAGGAAAAAAATTACCGGTCCTGATGTCAGCGGTAATCCCACCAGCCAGCCGCTGACCGCCGGTCCCCAACGTCTGCCAGCGAGGCTTGCGCCGCCAATTATGACCGGCGCGAGAATGAGTTTCAAGACGAATGTGTTCATCGTTTGGTAAATTCAGAAGAATAGGAGCGTCACGCGCTGTCTTTGCTATTCCTGGGTTTCTATCTTCCTGATCAGCCATTTGCCGTCCGCCTGGCGGACCCATTCGACCGTGAAGTTCCCGCTGGATGTACCGGTTTGGTTGTTTGCGAGCATTGTATATTGTTGTTGGAATGTGCCGGTAAGGATCACAGTAGCCCCATTCACCTGGACGGACGTTATCGTCGTTTGATATTTGTCCACTCGCACCACGCCGTCGAACGATTTCATGAACTTGAGCATTGCATCCGGGCCTTGGGCCTGGAGATTTCCATTGTCGTAAGCCGCGCCATCGGGAAGAAAAAAGGAGGCGATGGTCTGGGAATCCATTTTCAGAATAGCTTGATCATATTGATCCATCATGGCCCGCGCCTCCGATGCAAAATCGGGCGTAGGAGTGGGAGGCGCGGGAG
>DATCTP010000456.1:0-6928 GCA_036567885.1 Anaerolineales bacterium
CCCGCCGCAATCGAAGCCGCGAATCAAAAGTGGCTTGCCAGTCCGTATGCAGATCGCATGGAATTCAAAACGATGGATTTGACTCAACCGGATATCGAACTTCCGCAGGTTGACCTCATTACCGCGCTGGGCGTGATCGAATATTTCGATGCGCCGACTCTTTCTTCTCTATTGAGTAAATTCAAAACGCGTTACTTGTTCCTTGATTTTCCCGATGCGGAAGGCCGCACGCGTAATTGGTTAATTTGGAATCTGCGACAGGTTTATTTGCGTCTCAACCATTGTCCCGGTGTTTATCTTTTTACTCAGGATGAATTTCAGAAAATGGCCGGGCAATTTGGATATACCGACTTATGGTTTACGCGTTATTCGCTCTTTGATTACGTCAGCAACTTGCCGCGCTCCTAATGCGAAAGATCGCTTGCATCACGCTCGATACGGAAGCGGACTTCCTTGATCCAACCGGACGCATCCGGTTGTTCGAGGATGACGCGTTATTCAACCGTTATATCGGCATCATAAAGAAATATGATGTCAAAGTCACATCGTTTCTCGTCACTTCATTGATCTCGAAGCACGGCGATTCGTACCGGCGATTGCAGAAACAAATCCCGGTTGAATTTGCCATTCATTCCCATATGCACGATATGCAAAACCCATGTTCACGCGCCGACATCGAAGAATCGGTTCGCACCTTTCATTTGTTCGCGGGACACAATCCTAGCGGCTACCGCGCCCCTGTCGGGCAGATCACGCGTGAAGGCATGCAGACTTTGCTCGACCTTGGTCTGCGTTATGACTCAAGCATCTATCCGTCGTTTCGTCCGGGAGGCATGGGATACAACAATCTCCATTTGCCGGTCGAGCCGTTTCGGGTGCGGCATGAGTCGCAATCCATCATCGAAATTCCGTTTGCCACTTTGCATGGACTGCGTCTGGTTTTCTCGCTAAGTTATGTCAAGATGTTTGGATGGACAACGTATGATTGGCTGACGAAAATCTTTCCGCCGCCGAATCAAATGGCGGTGCTGGCTCATCCGCATGATTTCTATTTCCATCTGTTGGCAGATCAAGTGACAGCCGGAGAAAAACCGTTGTTGTTACGCAACGCAAAAAGCGCCTTTGAACTTTTCGAAAAAATGATAATTTTCTTACGCGCCAAGGGGTATGAATTTGAATTTTTGAGCGGTCTGTGTGATGAACTTGAAAAGGTAACCTTGCCCATTTATGATATGGACAAGGTTATTCGTTGACCGCTAGAGGATAAAGGTATGACAGACAAGATGCCCGTTTTATTCGTTGGGCACGGCAACCCGATGAACGTGATGGAAGACAATGAATTTTCACGCGCCTGGGACGCGGCTGGGAAAGCGTTGCCAAAACCGAAAGCCGTGATCTGCATCTCCGCACATTGGGTAACGCGCGGCACGCTCGTTACTGCGATGGACAAGCCGCGCACCATTTATGATTTCTATGGCTTTCCGCCGGAGATGTATGAGATGCGTTACGACGCGCCTGGCGCGCCCGATTTGGCCGAACAAGTCCGACGCATCATCAAGAACACCGAAGTCAAACCGGACCTCGATTGGGGACTCGATCACGGCACATGGACGGTGCTCAAGCGCATGTTCCCAAAAGCGGATGTGCCCGTCATCCAAATGTCGCTGGATGCGAATATCGAACCGCAGAAGCATTATGACATCAGCCGTCAGTTGAAGGAACTGCGCGAAGAAGGCGTGCTCATCATTGGAAGCGGGAACATCGTCCACAACTTGCGGATGGCGCGCTTCGATGATTCCGCATACAACTGGGCAGTGGATTTCGATCAACGCATCGCCAACTGGATTTCACAGAATGATCACGAGCCGATCATTCATTACGAAAAGGGCGATCAAGCTGCGTCGCTGGCGATCAACTCCGCCGAACATTATGTGCCTTTGCTTTATACGCTGGCGCTCAAAGATGAAAACGAATCCGTTTCATTCTTCGCGGATAAAGTGACGGGCGGCGCGATCTCGATGAGGTCAGTTCGCATCGGATGATTTGTAGGGGCACAGCGCCGCTGTGCCCCTACGGAGAACAATGAATCGTCCTTACGTTCACATCAACGTCGCCGCGACGGCTGACGGAAAAATAGACACGTTTGAAAGACGCGGAGCGGCAATTTCTTCGCAACGCGATAAAGAACGCGTGGATAAACTGCGCGCCGAAGCCGACGCGGTCATGGTCGGCGGACACACGCTTCATGACGAAGACCCAAAGTTGACCGTCAAATCCGAATTGTTACGCGCCGAACGCCTCGCGCGCGGGCTTCCAGCGAATCCCGCTAAAGTCGGTGTTTCTTCACGATTGCGTCTCCAAGCCGATTCTGATTTTTTAAACGCGGGTTCATCCAAAACCTTTCTATTCACCACCACACGAACCGATGATGCGCAACTAGCCATGCTTCGTTCTCGTGGCGCGGAAATCTTTATCCATGAAGGCCAAAGTGTAAATTTAATTTTGATGCTTGAGACATTAAAACAAAAAGGTGTCCATCGGCTTATGGTCGAGGGCGGCGCGACGCTCAACTTCGAGTTGATACGATTAGGTTTGGTGGATGAACTGACGATTTATATCGCTCCGCTGATCTTCGGTGGAGAGTCGGCTCCGGGGACGGCAGCCGGTTCAGGTCTGGTTAGAAGCGACGCGATTCCCTTAAAGCTAGTAGAATCCCAAACGTGGGATGACGGCGGGGTGTTTCTAAGATATCAATTTGAAAAGAGGTCAAAATGACAACGGCAACAATGCACGAACAATTCCGGGTTTTGCTGGAGGAAAATAAAGATCATAATTGCGAGGGAATTGGCAGAGATAAGATTTGTGTCAAGATCGTAGCGATGGCCGAACTGCCGTCGCGCTTCGGTGATTTCCACATCGTGGCTTTTGAGAATAATCGTGATGGCAAGGAGCATGTCGCCATTACGAAAGGCGATGTGATCGGCGCGGCGGATGTGCCAGTGCGTCTCCATTCCGAATGTTTGACGGGCGACGTAATCGGCTCACTGCGCTGTGATTGCCGCGACCAGCTCGAAGCCGCGTTGAAGATGATTGGCAAAATGGATCGCGGCATGGTGTTGTATCTGCGGCAGGAAGGCCGCGGCATCGGACTCGCCAACAAGATCCGCGCCTATAGTTTGCAGGATCAAGGCATGGACACTGTCAAAGCGAACCTGGCGCTGGGCTTCCGCGACGATGAACGCGATTACGCCGTCGCGGCGCACATGCTGTATTCGCTCAAGATCAAATCGGTGCGACTCATCACCAATAACCCGAAAAAGATTCAACAGCTCACCGAGTACGGCATCAAGGTGACCGACCGCATTCCGCATGTAATGGAGCCGAACGATCACAACCTTTTCTATTTGCAAACCAAAGCCGCCAAGTCCGGTCATCTGATTGATTTCAGCGGCAAGGAACATTTCAAAGAACAGGATGACCGCCCGATTATCAGCGGCATGAGCGAAGAACAGGCAAAGGCGGTCAATGAATAAGCGCGTCTTTGTCATCACCGGCGTGACGGGTGCGACCGGAAAAGCCGCGGCGCGTGCGTTTGCCGAACGCGGCGCCTCGCTGGTTTTGGTCGGAACCGATCAATCAAAGCTGGATGTCTTGGCTCGCGACTTTCACCTGCCCGCCGCGCGTTTTCTCACGCTGACAGTTGACCTCCGCAATGGGCCAGCGGTTCACTCCGCCGCCGAAGCGGTCACCGCTAAATTTGGCCGCGTCGACGGTTTGCTTCATCTTGTCGGCGGCTGGACAGGCGGCAAAACTATCGCTGAGACTCCGGTCAGCGATTTTGAGTCTATGCTCGGTCAGCACGCCTGGACAACGTTTCATTTATTCCAGGCATTTGGTCCGCGTCTCGCCGCGAACCAATGGGGACGCGTGATCGTCGTCTCTGCATCGACGGCAACAAATCCGATTGGCAAAGCTAGCGCGTATACCGCCGCGAAAGCCGCACAGGAAAATCTGGTTTTGAACTTGGCGGTGGAACTCAAAGAATCCAATGTGACGGCAAACATCATTCAAGTCAAATCCATTGACGTGAAAGGCGATAACAAAGGCACCACGCCGGATGAAATCGTCGCTGCGATGTTGTATCTTTGCTCGGAGGAAGCCAGCAAAGTCAGCGGCGCGCGAATTCCGTTGTTTAGATGAGGTCGGCGATTCATCACAAGCCTGAGATAAAATGTCTCAGGCTTGTATTTTTTAACGGCTATAATTGGCGGGCTTTGGACACACATTATGCCTGCAAACGGGATCACATGACGGAACAAATCTTTCCAGAACCGACCGTTAGGATTTTGATCTTTAACCCGCACGGCGAACTGCTCCTGACAAAGTCACATAAATGGCGCGGAAAATACGTCGTCCCCGGCGGACATATCGAATTGGGCGAGTCTGCGGTCGAGGCGGCACATCGTGAAATCCGCGAGGAAACAAGCCTTGAGATTCGTGACCTCGAATACCTGAGCTGGCAGGAATTTATCTATGATGAACAATTCTGGAAACCGTGTCACTTTATATTTCTCAATTTCATGGCCAGGATGGATCAAGGGGAAATTGTTTTGAACGATGAGGCTGAAGAATTCATTTGGATGGATCCGCAAAAAGCGTTGACAGAATTGGATACCGATTCTTATACAGCAGTTTCGATCCGCACATATTTAAGTCGGGCAGGAATTGCCTGATGCCGCTTTCCGCGATTGGATTATTGCTGATTGCCGCAGTCCTGCACACCACATGGAATCTCTTGTTGAAGCAAGCCGGAGAAAAATACATGGCGACCTGGTGGAGCGCGATCATCGGATTTCTCGTGTTCACGCCGGCAATTTTTCTTATGGGGTTTCCATCACAAGCGGTCTGGCATATTCTCGTCATCAGCGCACTGTTCGAGATTGCGTATTACATCGTGCTGGCGGAAGCGTATAAGGATTCAGATTTCTCGCTGGTCTATCCGATGGGACGCGGCGCCGCGCCCGCTTTAATCGCGACGTGGGCGGCGATATTTCTCGGTGAAAAATTCACGGTCGGCGGCGTGATCGGAATCATGATCACCATCGTCGGTTTGTTGCTCGTCGGCGGAAGCAGTATTTTTCAATCGCACAACAAGCCGCATCTGCGCGGCATTCTGCTGGCGCTTTTGCTGGCTTTGCTGATTTCAATTTATTCCATTCTCGACGGCATCGCCGTCAAGCAAACCGACGCCCTGCCATACGTGACCGTCCTCTTTCTCTGCGTCCCCGCCTTCACTTCGCCTTTGATCTTTCGAATATATGGATGGAACAAATTAAAGGCTGAACTCTCGGCTCACGGCTGGACTTTAGCCGCCATCGGCGTTCTGACGATTGGTGCCTACTCTCTGGCTCTTTGGGCGTACAGCATTTCACCGCTCGGATACGCAGGCGCGATCCGCGAAGTCAGCGTGGTGATGGCGGCTTACGCAGGCTGGCAGTTTCTCGGAGAAAAATTCGGCGGGATGCGGATCCTCGGCGCGGTAATCATCTTTGCCGGGATTATGGTGATTGCGTTGTTGGGGTGAGCGAAAAGTAGGTCGCGTTGGTAAGATTATTGCCCTGATCCGCACGATAGACCAGCAGCGGTTTGGGATCATTGATATACGCCATGCGGATGATCCAGCCGTCGGTCGAGGAGCCGAGCGAGGATAATTCCGCGTGAAACACCTGATACCCGACGTTGGTCATACAGCACACCGGCGATGAAAACGAGTCGGACAAATTGCCGTGGCTGGAAACGATAAAATCGTAATCACCTAAATTCAAATCGCCCGAATCCAACGTGACCGTTACCTTGATCAAAATATATTCCATGCCTTGCGGCGGGTTTAGATTCTTGGTGCTGGCTTGCTGGATCAAATAACTCGCCTGCCCGCCGCGCACAACTTGCTGGACTTGAAGATCGAACGTCCCGCCGCTCAATGGATCGGTCAACGTGCCTTTGGCGTTGAACGGAATCGGAGAATCGGCCGTTCCCGCTTTTGGAGTCGGAGACGGAATCGGAGTAGCGGTTGAGATGGATGTGGGAGTCGAAAGCGCTGGAGTCGCAAACACGATACTGCCAAGATTGGGCGTCGGCGTGTAGGCGCTTTGAGTTTGTGCGATGGCAGTTTGAATGGCGGCTTGAGACGGCGCACACGCGGTTAGCAAAATAAGTATTCCAACGAACGCGGCCATCCGCTTGCTGATTTGGAACAAGTGTTGCATGGATCACCTTTTATGATAGAGCCTAGAATTGATCGTCGAACGTTGCCCTATCTTCTTCTCCCCACAATTTTAAACCCATTAGGGAAATTAAACGGACTTCACAACAAAGACTTCCATCGGGATGCCTTGCTTTTGAAAAGCACCGAACCCAGTGCTTCAACTCCAATTCTTTCCGATAATTTTTCGCGCGTGTTTCGGTCAATGAGAATTGGACGCCCGGCGATCCTTTTCGCCGGGATATTGGTGACCGCATTGTTGGGATACCAAGATAGCCGATCCTATAAATTATTTGGTAGTGGTCAAGTAGCAAGTGACAGATTGTGGTGAATGATAAAAAGTCTGGTTACGATTTCGTGCATAGCATTGGATTTTGAAAAGGATAATGTCTTTCTGACGGAACGTGCACAGGATTGTCACAAGGTGCAATACCAGCGTTCCATAGGATTGGTTTGTCCGCTGCCTTTGCCAGCACAGTGGTGCGTTTTCCTGGTCAAGGAAAATCAATTCCGGCTGTATCAAAATATTCAACAACTCTTTGTGCCGGAATCCCGATTTAGGCTACCACCCGCTGAAAAACACGGTTCTGAACAAAAACGGCAACTGACTTCCAGACATCATTTCTCGATAACGGGGAATCTCATGGAAAAAACTGTGGGGGGTAA
>DATCTP010000457.1:0-10902 GCA_036567885.1 Anaerolineales bacterium
GCGTAAGTGGGCAAATGGCGTTGTGTTCAATCCGGGCGGATACACACATAGATCGGTCGCTTTGCGCGATGTAATAGCCGCGATTAGAATTCCTGTGATCGAAGTGCATTTGTCGAATGTTTATGCGCGCGAAGAATTTCGCCACCAATCATTGATCTCGGCCGTTTGCAAGGGAAAGATTGTTGGGCTTGGCTGGAAATCATACGCATTGGCTTTGCGCGCATTGGTAGAATGAAAACTTTGTCGTGAAATTTAACTAACCACCATGTAATCTGTTCCAAAATAAATATAGATAAAAGAATCTGGGTCAGCTTGAATTTCAAAGCTTGATATTATTTGACTATGCATGCCGAAAGTCACCTAGCTACATGCCATCTCTCATAAACCAATTGACTCTACCAGTAGAAACAAGTATACTAAAAACTGAGAGCGCTCCCATTAATTATGTGATTACACTCCAATTACTAGATAATAAAGCTTTGAAAATCCATTTTTTTGTCTTTTAATTGAGAGCGCTACCAGAATTAGTTAGAAAGAACAGGGATGACGGATCTGACCTTGGAAGATATTGCCAAACAAGCTGGGGTCTCGCGTTCGACAGTCTCGCGCGTGGTGAACAATTACCCCAACGTCCGTGGCGAGGTGCGCCAGCGCGTGCTTCAAGTCATTGAAAATACCGGTTACCATCCAAATGCCGCTGCCCGCACACTCGCATCTCAGCGCTCCTGGACCATCGGTCTGCTCCTTCCCCTTAGTGTTAGCATTTTCTTTACTGATCCGTATTATCCTCACCTGACTAAAGGTATTGCCCAAGCTTGCAATCAATATAATTATACCCTTGCACTTTTTCTCGTCGAGACAAGAGAAGATGAGGAAAAAATATTTCCGCGCGTATCTCGTAAAGGATTGCTGGATGGGGTGATCGTTCAAGCCGGACATCATGGTGATCAGCAAATCATCGGCCATCTTATTGATGCGAATATGTCACTGGTGGTTGCCGGACGTCCCTTCCGCTCCGACAACGTTAGCTACATCGATATCGATAATGTTAATGCTGCCGCGAGCGCCGTCAGCCATCTAATCCGACTCGGATATCAACGCATTGGGACAATCACCGGTCCAACTAATAGTACTGTTGGTCTTGACCGCAAGGAAGGATACATCAAAACCTTAAGGGAACGCGGACGAAGCGTAGAGGATTCATTGATTGTCGAAGGCGACTTTACTGAAGCAGGCGGCTATTATGCGATGCAAAAACTGCTACCCTTCAAACCCGATGCTGTTTTTGTCGCATCGGACACTATGGCAATCGGTGCAATGCGAGCTGCTCGAGAAGCAGGCTTGAATATCCCGGGTGATGTAGCATTTGTCGGTTTCGATGATCTTCCTATTGCAACTCTTTCTAATATTCAGTTGACCACTGTCCGCCAGCCGGTCATTCAATTTGGGGTAAAAGCCGTTGAGCTATTGATTGACCAGATCGAGAACGGAATCACAACCCCGTGCCGCGTCATTCTAGATACCGAGCTCGTCATCCGCCAATCATGCGGTGCTACTCGTTGAAAATAAGAAAAATGGATTGGTTTAGGAATTTCGAAGGTGAATCTATATCAAATTCGCAATTTGGTATTCGCTAGGAGGTGATCAACAAATCATAACAAAAATGCTAGTTGTTCCAAAAGACGTCTAGAATCTGCTCAGGACTCCGGACGCCACCACGAGAAATCCGCACCCCATATAGGGTTACGGACTTCTAATCAGAATACAAAATTTTAATAAAAAAGGAGAATGAAGATGAAACGCTTAATTGCTGTTTTATCGATTTTGATTGGGGTTAGCATGTTGCTTGGCGCATGTGCTCCTGCTGCTGCACCAGCTCCTACTACTGCTCCCGCGGCTACCCAGGCACCCGCCGCGACTACTGCTCCTACAGCTGTGCCTCCAACTGCGACTGAGGCACCTGTAACCCCTGGCGGGCAGCTGCCCCGCAATGAAACCTTGTACTTCAATGGTCAACAGTGGGGTTCAGTTGTTTGTTGGAATCCATACTCTTCCAACTGTAACAATGCGATGGCTATCGCCCCGGGTGATAACGCCCGCGTTACCATGTTCGAGACCCCGTACCTGTATGATATGATGGATGGCAAACAGTATCCTCTGCTGGCTGATGGTGCTTGGGCCTGGAACGCTGCGGGTACCGCTATCACCTTCAAGCTCAAGAAGGCTGCTCACTGGAGTGATGGCACCCCGGTGACCGCCGATGACGTTGCCTATACTTGGGCTTCCTATGTCAAGTACAAAGCTAATGCCGGTGTTAACTTTGGCCCCTACATTGATACTGTTGTAGCTGTTGATCCCCAGACAGTTCAGGTCAATGCTAAACTGGATGCGAGCGGCAAACCGGTCAATCCTCTACAAGTCTTTTCCTACCTCAGCAATGCCTATGTCATCCAGAAAGCCTGGACTCAGACACTGGAAGCACGCACCGGCAGCGACCCCACCAAATTCATGGCGGATCCCGCTACCGATGTCGTTTACTCCGGTCCCTATCATTATTTCTTCGCTGACGATTCGAAAGTTGTCCTCGTTCGTGATGACAAGTACTGGGGTGCAGATGCCAGTATGTTTGGCAAACTGCCTATTCCAAAGTACCTCGCCCATGTGATCTACAAGGATAATGCTGCCGGTACAACTGCTTTGCAAGCCGGCGAGGTGGATGTCAGCCAACAGTTCAATTCCAATGTTCAGGATCTGTGGCTCAAGCAGAACCTGCCCATCTCCACCTACTTGCCCGATGCTCCTTATGATATTGCCGCCAGCCTCCCAACAGTCTATTACAACATGGCTTCTTATGGTTTGGACCAGGTTGCGGTTCGCAAAGCCATCGCCATGGCGGTTGACTATGACACGATCATTGCCAACGCTATGACCAACCAATCGCCTACCTTCGCCCAAGCTCCACGCTCCCTGATGAACCCAACTGCTGGCGAACAGGCTCTGTATGACAGCAGTGATCCTGCCATCAAGGCTTTGCAGTGGACCGGCAAAGATATTTCTGGTGCCGAAAAACTCCTGGATAATGCCGGGATTAAAGTTGGTCCGGATGGTTGGCGCTATTACAACGGTAAGAAACTTACCTATGTAGCTACCTGCCCGAATGGCTGGTCCGATTGGCAAGCCGCGATTGAACAGGTTGCCGCCGCCGGAAAAGCGATCGGTATTGACATCACAACAAACTACCCCGAATGGTCCGTCTATCAGACCGAGGTCACCAATTGGCCTCTCCCCGCTACGGGCTTTGACCTCTTCATGATGTACAATGACGGCGCCGGCCCGACCGAGCCTTGGTCACGTACCAACCATTTGTTGAACTCTTCATTTGCGATGACCAAGAACAACTGGAGTGGCGACTGGGGCGGTTACAAGAATCCGGCCGTTGATGCATTGCTCAACGCCATCCCCAGTGAAACCGATCCAGCCAAGATTAAGGCAGACTACACTCAAATTACCAAGATCTACCTGACCGATGTCCCGTCCTTCACGGTCATGTACCGTCCTCAATCGTTCCACACCGTGAACGAGAGTGTTTGGACAGGCTTCCCTCACCAGGGTGATGGCACCAACCCGCCCGTCCCGCCGCTTGACCTGACTGACGGTTGGAGTATCGCAGGCCTCTATAACCTGACGCTTGTCAAACCGTAAACAGTAATCCAATAAATACAGCCATGTTCAGGGGGTGACGGAACATGGCTGTTATTGTAATAAGCAGGTGACAGTCACTTTGTATCCAATGTGGCTCTAGGTCTGGTCTAACCAAAAAGTGACTATCACCTTATTGGTATAATGCCTATTAATTTACGAGGAGGTGCTGTCTTGAAAGGATACGGAAAGTATTTCCTTAACAAGTTGCTTTGGTTCTTGGTCACTTTTGTTTTCGCCTTCATGCTAAATTTCATCTTGCCTCGTCTGATGCCGGGAGATCCTGTAGCAGGCATCGTATCAAAGCTTGCCCAAGGCATGAGTAATACGACGGGTATCCAAAAGATCTATCAGCAATACGCGGAACAGTTTGGGACCAACAAACCTATGCTTGAGCAGTTTCTCCTCTATATAGGAAATGTAGCACATGGCAATTTTGGTGCATCCTTCAGCCAGTATCCCAGACCGGTTTCAGATATTCTTAAATCTTCCATCTGGTGGACAATTTGCTTGCAGTTCCCTGCTATCATTGTCGGCTGGATTATCGGCAACACACTTGGCGCATTAGCCGCTTATCTCAAGGGGGGCTTTGATAAAGTCCTTATGCCCGTCAGTATTTTTGTCAGCAATTTCCCGGCTTTTGGCATGGCAGTCATTTTGCTGGTTATTTTTGGGGTCGATCTTAAATGGTTTCCAACCTCAGGTGGATATGGGTTTGACCTGATTCCCAACTATACTTGGTCGTTTATGTGGTCAGTGATCGTACATTACCAGTTGCCATTCTGGTCGATCGTTGCAATTGCCATTGGCGGTCAGGCGATCGGGATGCGCTCCATGTCCATCTATGAACTAAATGCAGACTATGTGAAATACAGTCGTTTCATGGGAATCAAGGATCGAACGATCGTCGGTTATGTATTTCGGAATGCCATGCTTCCGCAGGTGACCGGTTTGGCGTTATCGATCGGTACCATGGTCGGCGGCGCGATTTTTGCGGAGATCATCTTTAGTTATCCGGGGCTTGGTTTCACGATCTTAAACGCCATTACGGGACAGGATTATCCACTGATCTCAGCAGTCACATTGATTATCACGGTGATGGTGCTGAGTGCAACCTTTATCATCGAAATCCTTTACGGCATCATTGACCCACGCATTCGAGCAGCCCAGGCTGATTAAGGATCGATGCTGTTATGAAACATACGATTCAACAGGTTTTTCACTCCGGTAAATTTGTTGTTGGTTTTTCCATTTTCATGGCATTGCTGCTGATTGTGATCGTTTATCCGCTGATCATTACAGATTCTCCATTGACGATCATCGCGCAAGGAACTTTCTTTCCACCCGGGATCTATGTGAGCACTTATGATAGCATTAATTCCTCAACTACATATATCCTTAATCTGGATAATGCTGCCGCCAAGCGTATTGCCAGCAAATTAGATCCTCAGCAACGCCTTGATATGCAATCTTGGCTTGTGGCTAATGGGATTCCCGAAAACGAGATAGATATTACAGACACCAAGAAACTCGTGGATTTGTGGGAAAAAGATTATGACCCCAACAAAAGTTTTCCGGGGATGACCTTTGCCAAGCAAAGATACTATCAAAGACTTAATGACTCGCTCAAAGGAATTTTATCAACCCAGGGAGAGATCATCGCAGCACAAAATCCGCAAACGGGCGCCTTGGAGCAGACAGGCATTGTCAACCAATCTGATTACGTGAATGTTGGTCAGGTGGCGAATGTACGTGTCCTGCCCCTAGGAACCGACAACTTCGGTAGGGATGTGCTGACGGAGCTGGTAAAAGCTACTGGCATATCACTTGAAATTGGTCTTGTCGCTGGTCTTGTTGCAACTTTGATCGGTCTAACCCTGGGATTGCTGGGCGGGTATATCGGCGGCTTCGTTGACGACATCATTATGTTCATCACTAATCTCTTTACCGCCATCCCTTCCATTGTGTTGTTGATCCTGATTTCATACAGCATCGGGCAAGATAAGCGTGGCGCCTTCACCATCGCGGTCGTGATCGGTTTGACCTCCTGGGTGTGGACTGCCAGGGCTGTGCGATCGCAAGTGTTTTCTCTGCGCAATCGCGACCATGTCAACCTGTCGAAACTATCCGGACACTCAGTTGTTCATATCATCGTTGCAGATATTCTGCCTTACATCGCTTCGTATGTTGTTATGGCTCTGATTCTACAGATTTCCTCGGCGATCCTAGCGGAGGCGGGGTTATCGATCCTTGGGTTGGGACCTAGAACTACCGAAGTGCCAACTTTGGGTTTGATGATGAATTGGGCAATGATCTACCAAGCAGAGATTCTGGGAGACTGGTGGGCGTACTTCCCAGTGCTTGTAACTATCGCACTGATTACTTTCTCGATGAATTTGATGAATACAGGTCTGGATCAGGTATTCAATCCGGCATTGAGGAACTAGGTGGTTGAGATGTCAAAAGTAATATTAGAGGCCAAAGAACTGACAACAAAGTATATTACCCGGTTTGGGGAAGATGTTTACGCGGTTGATCACGTTTCTTTGACGGTTGAAGAGGGGAAATCGCTGGGAATCGCGGGAGAATCTGGTTGTGGAAAATCAACGCTAGCGCTCAGTCTGATGGGGTATTACTTCCCTCCATTACATTATACGAGTGGCGAGATTTTCATCAACGGGCGAAATATTTCTGGGATGAAGCCTGATGATGTTCGTAAATCAATATTGGGAACGGAGATTGCCTATATTCCCCAAGCCGCGATGAACGCGCTCAACCCCACTCAGAAGATCATCCATTTTATTGAGGATGTTATTAAAGCACATGAACTCTACATCACAAAGAAAGATATTTATGACCGCGCGAGAAAATTGTTTGAAACCTTGGGGCTTCCGGCGGAAGTATTGCAAAAGTACCCCGTTGAGCTTTCGGGCGGCATGAAACAACGCACGGTAATCGCTTGTTCCGTGCTGTTGCTGCCCAAAGTGTTGATCGCGGACGAGCCTTCCTCGGCGCTTGATGTGACTTCACAGAAGATGGTCATCAAAATGCTGCGGCAAGCGATGGAAAATGGCTTAATCGATTCCATGATCTTTATCACGCATGAACTCCCGCTCCTAAAAAACGTGACCGATGACATTATGGTTATGTACGCTGGGCAGATCGTGGAAAAGGGCACTGCAGAGGAAACTGTATTTGATCCGCTTCATCCATATGCAAAGGGTCTGATGGGCTCGATCATTGTACCGGAAAAAGGCCTGCGAAATGTCAAACTGACATCTATCCCTGGGGTACCGCCTAATCTTAAAAACCCGCCAGCTGGTTGCCGGTTTGCTGAACGCTGCAAATTCGTTCGGCCAGAATGCACGACAAACGCTGTCGGTCTTCGCGATGTCGGTGGCGGCCGCGCTTACCGCTGTATCATACCGGAAAAAGAACTAAGGGAAGCTTATGCAAGGGAGGCTAATAAAAATGCCTGATAAAAAATTATGCTTGAGCGGATCGGGGCTTACCAAAGTATTTGGGTTCGGTAGCCAGAGGACTGTCGCCGTGGACCACGTGGATTTCGATTTCTATGAGAGCGAAATCGTCTCGATCGTGGGCGAATCGGGCAGTGGAAAGACCACTTTGGCAAAAATGCTTCTAGGATTGATCAGCACCAGTGAAGGTGAGATTTATTTTCAGGGAAAGAAACGCGATATCCGTACTCAAAAGAAGAAACAGGAATACTGGAAAAACATTCAGGCAATCTTTCAGGATCCGTTCTCTTCATACAATATCTTTAATAAGATCGATGCCGTGCTCTTGGACTGTATTCGCATGCGCGGTGGCAGAAAACTTCCGTACGATAAAAAAGTAGAGTTGATGGCAGAGGCATGTAGCTTTGTCAATCTGAAATTCGCGGAATTGACCAACAAGTATCCTTTTGAGCTTTCCGGCGGACAGATGCAACGTCTCATGATTGCCCGCATTTTTCTGCTGAAGCCGAAGATCCTGTTGGCTGATGAACCCACCTCGATGATCGATGCCAGCTCGCGCGCAACCATCCTGGATTATCTAATGAAATTACGCAATGAAACCGGTATGACAACGATTTTCATCACGCATGATATTGGTCTGGCGTACTATGTTTCTGACAGCGTATACATCATGGAGCATGGGAAATTTGTGGAGAGCGGATCTGCTGATTCTGTGATTCTGGCTCCCACTCAGGCTTATACCCGGCGTTTGATCAATGATGTTCCAAAGATCCATGAAGCATGGGATCTCTCAACGGTGTAACACATTTATCTTAGGTTTGGATTCAAGTGAAATAACGTTAGTAATACGATACAGTTCGAAAGACAGGAGCAGGCTTGGCTCAAGCCGAGATAACGGAAACAGGTTTAGGCTTGGCAGGATGCGACTCGTTGTCTGGATGTCATATCGCCGCGTTCGCCTTTGTCCGGCTTAGGCAGAATTTATCTTGTATTTTTTTCATATTTTCAAATTGGGAGATTGTTATGACAGATTTCACTCTTGGGGTCAATTACTGGCCCCGCCGCAAAGCCATGTACTGGTGGAGCAATTTTGATGAAGGCGAGGTGCGCGAAGAATTTGCCGTTATCAAAGACATCGGAATGAATGTGGTTCGCATGTTCTTGCTGTGGGATGACTTTCAACCTGATCCCACATCTGTGTCGCATCAAGCCATGGACAATCTGGTGAAGGTCGCGGATGCCGCTGCTGACAACGGACTCGGACTCGATCTAACCTTTTTCACCGGTCACATGAGCGGACCGAATTGGAGTCCGCGCTGGTTGTTGGGTGGCGATCTACCACCGAGCGCTCACCGGCAGTGGCTGCGCGATGTGGTCAGTGAAGGGAAGCGAACCGACAAAGGCTATCGCAACATGTTCCATGACGAGATGGCTTTGAACGCGGAACGATTGTTGCTGAAGGCGGTTGTCAGCACACTCAAAGATCATCCTGGTATCTGGATGTGGAATCTCGGCAACGAACCCGATCTCTTCGCCTGGCCCAATTCATCCGATGAGGGCGCGGCGTGGGTCAAGCAAATGGTCGGTTTGATCAAGTCCATTGACCCGAATCATCCGGTTACGATTGGTCTGCACGGCGATGGACTTCATCGGGATAACGGCCTCCGCATTGACAAAGTTTACGCACAAACCGACGTGGCTGTTATGCATTCCTATCCGATGTATACATCCTGGGCGCGTCAACCGCTGGACCCGGATTTTGTTCCGTTTACCTGCGCATTGACTGCCGCCTTGTGTGGAAAACCCGTTCTGATGGAGGAGTTTGGCGGTTGTACCGCTTTACCTGGAGAACCATCCCATATCTGGTCATGGACGGAGACGAATGGGCGCGAGCGCGAGCAATTCATGGCGGGCGAGGAAGATTTCGCCGAGTATATCCGCCTCGTGCTTCCCAATTTGCAGAATAGCGGCGCGACCGGCGCGATGTTGTGGTGCTACGCGGATTATGTTCCTGAATTATGGGATTTACCTCCTTGTCAGAATGCGCGGCACGAACGTTTCTTTGGTCTTGTGCGACCGGATGGCACATTGAAACCACATGCAAAAGTCATTCAGGAATTTGCAAAGAAAAAACCGCAGGTTCAGCCCATTCCGAAATATGCAAAGTTATCCATCAACCCGGACGAATTCTATAAGGAGCCGCTCAGGCATCTGACTAGCTTGTATCAGAATTATTTACAAGAAGTCGAAAGCGCCTAAGCGCCAACTTTCATTTTCTATTTTTCAGGAGCTACCAATGTCACAAATTAACGATCTTCTCAAACAAATGACCCTCGAAGAAAAGATATCCATGCTGGCAGGTGCGGATATGTGGCACAGCGTGGCTGTGCCACGACTCGGCATCCCGCAATTCAAAGTCAGCGATGGACCCAACGGCGCGCGCGGCGCGTGGGGCAGTATGGCATCGCCCTCGGTTGCCACACCGGTCGGCATCGCCCTCGGCGCCACATGGAACACCGAACTTGTTGAAAAGGTTGGCAATGTGCTGGCGGACGAACTCGAAGCCAAGGGAGCGCACATCCTGCTCGCTCCCACGGTCAACATCCATCGCACACCCATTGCAGGTCGGAATTTTGAATGCTATTCCGAAGACCCATTCCTGAGCGGCATGATTGCATCCGCTTACATCAAAGGGATTCAGGATAAGGGCAAAGGCGCCTGCATCAAGCATTTTGTTACGAATGACCAGGAATACGAACGGTTCTCGATGAGCTCTGAAGTGGACCAACGTACACTGCGTGAGATTTATCTTGAGCCGTTCCGCATTGCCATCCGCAATTCCAATCCATGGGCGGTGATGTCATCTTACAATCGCATCAACGGCACCTATGCGTGTGAAAACGATCATACCTTGCTGGACATTCTCAAAGGCGAGTGGGGCTACGATGGTTTCGTCATGTCCGATTGGTTTGGCACTTACGATGATGCCGTTCCCACCAGCGGACTCGACCTCGAGATGCCTGGCACGGCGCGCTGGATGGCGGAAAAGATTGTCAAGAAGGCGCTTGAGAACGGCGCGCTTACCGAAGAAAGACTCAACGACAAAGTCCGACGTTTGCTGCGTGTGATCGAAAAAGCAGGTCTCTTCGAGAAACCTGAGCTCCAGCCAGAACGAGGCGAGGATAAGCCCCAGCATCGCAAGATCATCCGCGAGGCGGCGCGTGAAGCGATTGTCCTGTTAAAAAATGATGGTCTGCTCCCGATCAAGAATATAAAATCCATCGCGGTTATCGGTCCGTATGCGAACGCCGCACAAATTCTCGGCGGCGGCAGTTCATCGGTCACGCCGCATTATGTTGTTACACCATTTGAAGGGATCAAGAATCGCGCGGGCAAGAAAATCAAAGTGGATTACGCGCCTGGCTGCTTCATCTACAAGAATTTGCCAGCGCCCGCCCCCGAAACCTTGAGGACAGAAGATGGACGCCTCGGACTTAGCCTCACTCTGTTCAACGGAACCGAATTTTCCGGCGCTCCGCATTACTCCGAAGTGACCACGCGTGTTCAGCATGAGTGGTTCGGTAGATCTGTTCCCAATGTGAATCAAGAATCGTTCTCCATGCGCATGGAAGGATTTTTTACACCGAAAGAATCAGGCGTACACACCTTTGGGCTTATGAGCGTCGGCTGGTGCAAACTCTACCTCAACGATGAAATTGTGGTT
>DATCTP010000458.1:0-4089 GCA_036567885.1 Anaerolineales bacterium
TACTGACAAGGATATATCCCATGATGACCCAGATCATTTCTATCAAGTCGGCGTGTAGTTTGACCATCATGTCGGGCAAGCCGAGGATGACGATGGTGCTGTCAATCGCGGCCATTAGCGCGCCGATGGTGGTCACGCTGAGCACGATCCACTTATAAGCGACCTTTCTTCCAAATAAAGAATATTGTGTTTCCATTTAGTTATTTTTTCTCCTTTGACTTAATAAATTAGAGCATGTACGCGCTTAAACTCTTACCGCAGTGCCGTCAGATTGCGGATGAATGCCTGTCGTCAAGATCAAAACGTTTTTCGGTTGTTCGAGTCTGGCGGGGCGGTTGGCGAAGTTATTCCAATGCTATAATGGTTAGAAATTATTGTCAATCGTTAATTTTATCGGTAATTATGGGACCTCGACCTAATCTCCCACCTTTTCCAAATAGTTGGTATGTTGTTGCCATGTCCGACGAGCTTGAACGCGGAAAATTGATCGCGCGCAAATTTATGGGAACAGAGATCGTTCTCTTTCGTACGGAGTCCGGCAAAGCCTACGCGGTGGACGCGTATTGTCCGCATTTGGGCGCACACTTTGGTTATGGAGGCGCTGTCAAAGGGGAAGTGCTTCAATGTCCATTCCACGGATTTCAATTTGACGGGCAGGGCGTGTGTATTCGCACGGGTTACGACATGCCCATTCCGCCCAAGGCAAAATTGCGAAGCTGGCCGATTTGCGAGCAGGATGGCTTTCTGCTTGTTTATTATCATGCCAACGGCGAAGCGCCAGTTTGGCAAGTTCCAGCCCTCGATCCAGAAGATTGGACGCGGTTGATTTATAAGTCGTTTGTTCTCAATGATCATCCGCAAGAGACAACCGAAAATAGCGTGGACTTGGGGCACTTTACACACATCCATAAATACCGCCAGCCGCGCACGCTCAAGGAATTTGAATCAGATGGACCTTACTTAAGCACAGCGTATTCTGTCAAACGCGCATTGACATTTTTAGGCATGGAGCTAAGCGAGTATGATTTTGAATTCGAGACTCAAATTTATGGGTTGGGATATTCCCTGGTCAATGTTCAGGTGCCGTTATTTCATGTAACCGCGCGGATGTGGGTTTTGCCCGTTTCAATGGATGAAGAACGAATCGTTTTGCGCCTCGCGTTGCGGATGAAAAAGTGGCCAACACCCCTTGGCGCATTAGCCAGCCCGTTAATGGCACAATATATTTTGAGCGGCTATATTCACGATGCTAAACAGGATTTTCCGATCTGGGAAAACAAACGTTACACGGATCCGCCTGCGCTGGCAAAAGGGGATGGCCCGATCGGCAAGTATCGCCAATGGGCGAAACAGTTTTATTGCTAGATTGGTCTTGCGGTTTCTTTGCAAAACAAAGGTGTAATGTCTGGACTGAGAATCTTGTTGTACACTTCATGCTTGGAGGTGAACTATGATGAAAAAAACCCTTTCTCTAATCGGTCTTGTGGTGTTGACCATTTTGTTGGCTGGCGGATTAACCGCCGCTGCGCCAACGCCAAACGTGACCTTTACATTGGTCAGCGGATTGCCCGCCACGATGAATGTGGGCGATACGGCAACTGTGGTAGTGCAGGTTACCAGCGATCAGCAGTTTAATTTTGCTCAAATGTTGCCCAATTTTCAATATCCGGGCAAGGGCGTGATGGCAGTTCAAGGCGGCGATCATGTCGGGGCTGGCACGACCGCCAAATTGCAAATAACGTTCGTTGCCAAGAGTTCAACTGCCAGTAAATTCCCAGGCGGTGTAGCGCCGGTTTCGGTTGTAGCAGGAGCGCGCTATCAGGGCGGATATGTCGTTTCACAGCAATTTGACTTCAACGTGGCTGTGCCGTAATAAATATCAGGAAGTCTCTTGAACGATTCAAAATCGGGACCTTGAGCGGGTCCCGATTTTTGTGTTTTATATCATCTGAGCCAATGCGATCGCGCCCAAGCTTCCCGATTGATTTCCAAGCCCCGGCGGGACAATATATTCATCTATGTTTTGCGACAGGCTTTTGCTTTCCACGTAACCATTCAGGGTTTCCAATACTTTGCGCCGGAGAAGCGGAAAGAGAAATTTCCGTTCCATGATTCCGCCGCCGAGGATGATGCGTTTCGGCGAAAGGATCAAAATGTAGTTGGATAACGCCGAAGTGATGTAGTCCGCTTCGATATCCCAATACGGATCGTCGTCGCGAATGGTTTCTCCGCGCGCCCCGAATCGTTTTTCGATGGCGGGTCCGCTGGCGAGGCCCTCGAAACAATCTCCGTGAAAGGGACAGCCGCCAGAAAACGGATCGCGCTTCAAGTCGTGGGGGATGCGGATATGTCCCATTTCGGGATGATGCAACCCGATCAATGTTTTCCCATCTTTGATATAACCACCGCCGATGCCTGTGCCGATGGTCAGATAAAGCAACGGGTCGCATGCTTGACCCGCGCCCCAGCGGAATTCCCCAAGCGCCGCGGCGTTGACGTCGGTGTCAATCGCCGCTTTGACTTCCAAGGCGCGTTGAATGGTTCCAAGTACATCGGCATTGCCCCAACGCGGCTTGGGCGTGGAGGTGATAAACCCGTAGGTCGGTGAATCGGGATTTAAATCCAATGGGCCAAAACAACCGATGCCAATGGAAATGATTTTTCCAGCAATCGTGTACGGCTGAAAGAATTGAATAACCTTTTGAAATGTTTCGTCCGGCGAGGTAGTATTGATGCGCGTTCGTTCAACGATATTTTCCGGCCCGTTGCCGACCGCGCAAACAAATTTTGTTCCACCGGCTTCGATGCCGCCGTAAAGTTCATGTTGACTCATGAGTCCATTATAAACAACGATTGGAATATATTCAAATTGAAACTTGTGTCCGACAACCTGTTCCGGTTCGTTTTTTGTGGTGGTAAGGATTTATAATTTGACAGCATCCTGACTTTGGATTCAAGGAGATAAATATGAGTGAAGCAGACGAACGAAATAAAAAGATCATTGACGAGTTTCGAGCAAACCGCGGCAAAGTCGGCGGGCCGTTTGAAGGCAGAACATTGCTTCTTTTGTATAACAAAGGAGCGAAGAGTGGAAAGGAACGCATCAACCCGGTAGCCTATGTAAGAGATGGCGATCGGTTGGTGGTGATCGCGTCCAAAGGCGGAGCGCCGACTCATCCGGACTGGTATTACAACGTTGTTGCTCATCCGGAACTCACGGTTGAAGTTGGGACCGAAAAGTTTCAAGTCCGCGCAAGTGTTGCTGAAGAGCCAGATCGGACTCGCTTGTATAACAAGATGGTTGAAATGATGCCCGGTTTTGACGATTATCGGAAAAAGACCACGCGAAAGATTCCAGTCATTGTGCTGACGCGGGTCAAATAATATTCTTTCAAATGAAAAACGGTCTCGGACACAAAGTCAACGAGACCGTTTTTCTTATCCTTGGCTTTCTTGCCATCCCATCAATGCAGCAAATGGAAGTGACGGCGTAGCATCACCTTTGCGGCCTGTGTTCCAGGTGACGATTAATTCTTTGCGCGCACGCGTGATGCCAACATACAACAATCTCAATCGCTCGCGGACATAATCCAAACGCGAGCGCCGCGTAGCTGAACCTTCTTCGTAATAATCATATTCGCTGGTTGAAATCGAGGCGCGGAGCTGTGCTAATGCTTCGGCTTCGAGATTCAAGCTATCGCGCACGAACCAGCGTTCTGAGATGAAGCGGTCATTGGGCTGGTTCGACGGATAATCATAATTATTCACCGACATCAAATATACGCGATCCCATTCCAAGCCTTTGGCTTTGTGCATAGTCGAAATCACAACGATGCCTTTGTAATCATCCGGATTAAAGCCTGCGTCGTCCGATGAGAAGCCGATGAAGCGCCGTTCGTTGCGCGCGATCTCATGCAGGCTCGGCGTCAGTTCGGGCAACCTCCACTGCGGATTTTCATCCGCGACCTGTCTCAGCACCAGCGCGAGTTTATGTGACAATGCAAGATCAGTGGCTGATGTGAAGATGTCCTGCGACAATGTCAGAATTAATTGATCAATCGGCAGGACGGTCGCGCCATGCCAGCGAAT
>DATCTP010000459.1:0-2732 GCA_036567885.1 Anaerolineales bacterium
TCTCCGCTGTGCTCCGAGTTTCCCACATATCCCCAGCGACTACGACGACGATGTTTTCCTCAATCAGGGGACATTTCTACTTTGGGTTGACAAGCCAGCGCGTAAATGTTTCGTTAACGCGTTCATCTCTTTTTCAATGCTGGTGATTTCTTTCCATCAGCAAACTGAACTCGATCTGTTTCTTTTCGATCTCTTTGCGGATATCGAGCCGCTTCTTTTCCTCCACCAAAGCGGACTCCACCTGTTTTAGCTCTGCGATCTCTTTGAGCAATTCTGCTTCACGCGGCAAAATTCCCGCGTTCTTCAAAACCGAATACGCCGCGCGGACTTCCTCCGGCGTATTGAAATAGGCGGTCAGATCAAGCGGCTTGCCTTTGCCGGGTAAGTTGTCGAACTCGCCGCGCTCCATCGCTTCTTTGATGATCGCGTCAACAATTCTATCGAAAGACATGGAAGGATTTTACACGGTTTTCTTGGTGATACAATCTTTTGAAATTACTCGGAGGCATTCATGCAGTCATCGCGATTACGCGCTCGTTATCGTTACATCATGGGGTTCTTCGCCCGCACAACTGCGGGCTTTATCTTTTGGGAAATTGTTTTGCCGCGAATTGGTTTCCGCCAGGTAAGCCTACGGACGCGTTCGTCGCGGTTCAAAAAGATTGCTTCGCAATTTCGTGAGATGGCGATCCGCATGGGCGGAGTGATGATCAAGGTTGGTCAATTCCTTTCGGCGCGACTCGATGTTTTGCCAGCTGAGATTACGGACGAACTTTCGGGTTTGCAGGACGAAGTGCCAGCCGAAGACTTCGAGGCGATCCGCAAATTGGCGGAAGCCGAATTTGGCGCGCCGTTGGATGAAATCTTCGAGCGCTTCGAATCGGAACCGCTGGCAGCCGCCTCGCTTGGACAGGTTCACCGCGCCCGCTTGCGGGTCGACGCGCCGGAGGCGGAACAATTTCGCGATGTTGTTGTAAAGATCCAGCGTCCGTTCATTGATCAATTGATTGATGTGGATTTTTCCGCGCTGCGCCGTTTCGGCGGCTGGCTTCAACATTATGAGCCGATCCGAAAAAGAGTCAACGTGCCGGCATTGATCGAAGAGTTGTCAGAGACGGTTCACCGCGAAATAGATTATTTAGCGGAAGGCAAAAACGCCGAAGTGTTTGCTGAAAACTTCAAAGGTCGGAAACGCGTGCATGTGCCGCGCGTGGTATGGAGCCGCACCACGAAGCGTGCACTCACACTTGAAAATGTGTTCGCTATCAAGATCACGGATTACGACGCCATCACCGACGCGGGTATTGACCGCACTGAAGTTGCCAAAGTTTTGCTGGATACTTATCTTAAACAAATCTTTGAAGACGGATTCTTTCACGCCGATCCTCATCCCGGCAATTTGTTTGTTACGCCGATTCCCGCCACAACTCGCAGAAAAGCAAGCTGGCGATTGACATTTGTGGATTTTGGAATGGTGGGCGATGTGCCGGAGAATTTGCGGGATGGATTGCGTGATCTGCTCATCGGAGTTGGGACGCGCGATTCTACGCGCGTCGTGAAGTCCTATAAAACCATGGGCATTCTGCTTCCAAGCGCCGATACGGAGTTGCTTGAGCAGGCGGAGAGACAATTGTTCGAGCGCTTTTGGGGAATGTCGATGAGCGAACTGCGCAACGTCAATCATCGCGAGATGCGCGATTTCGCTCATCAGTTCCGCGACTTGATGTATGAAATGCCTTTCCAACTGCCGCATAATCTTTTGTTGTTGGGACGGACGGTGGCGATTTTGTCGGGCATGTGCACCGGGCTCGATCCCAACTTCAATGTTTGGGGAGAACTTGCACCGTACGCGCAGAAGTTGGTTGCAGATGAAGTCGGTTCCGGTTGGGAAGTTTGGCTGGATGAGATTGGGGATTTGGTTAAGGAGCTGATCGCGTTGCCCGCACAGACGGGTCGAGTTTTGACGCGCATGGAACGCGGCGAATTGAATGTCAATATGCCGCAGGTTAATCGTCATCTTTCGTACGTGGAAGGCGCGATGAATCGCGTGGCTGGCGCGTTGATCTTTGCCGTGTTTTTATTGAGCGGCGTCTTGCTTCGCAATAGCAGCGACATATCACTCAGTAATGTATTTTGGGGATTGTCGTTCTTCGCTTTAATGTGGACGATCTTTTTTTCGCGCGGTCATTCCCCCCGGCGTTGAAATTTTTAAACACAAAGGACACTACGGACACCAAGGAAAAAAGCCAATCTTATTGAGTTGCTTTCGCCTTTGTGTACTTCGTGTCCTTCGTGTTTAATCTGTTCCCGTTAAAACCCAAAAGTTATTCTTTCTTATCCATTCGCTCGAGCGCCGAGTCGATCATACTGCGCCATGCCATCAGCATTTCCTTGCGGGCGTTGCGCCGATGCTCGATGAATTCGGGAGGAAGGAAACCTTTAATGCTCTCGCGCATCTCTGCCCGTGCGGCATGAAGGTGCTCGCGTGCTTCTTCGGGAATTTTCCCTTCAAACGGTTTGCGTCGAGTTGTTTTTTCTGCCATAAGTACCTCACTTTCTTGTAATGATTATAACGCTTAATAAACCTTTGTAAGTGATCGTTCCAAAGTTGGTAAAAGCATGATTAAATGATTGTGAGGCAGTTGCCAGACTGCCCCACAATCCGAACAAAAACAAGGTAGGCATATTATATGCGTCTGAAACTTCTTTTACCAGATGTAAAAATTGGCGAA